>NZ_JAFYUW010000131.1:0-8185 GCF_017549435.1 Brochothrix sp. | reverse complement strand
TAAGTAATTGCATTTGCTCCAGCTTCAATTGTTTCAATAATAGAGGCTGGGTTTTTACCACCCGTTGCAATAATTGGCAAATCAGGAAATTTACGACGAATAACACGCACAATATGGGCCGTATTTGAGCCACCACTTACATTGATAATTTTGATTCCCATATCCAATTTCTTTTGAATGTCTGTATGCTCTGAAACAACAGTGAGTACAAGTGGAATATCAATGAAATCCACAATCTTCTTAATGGTTTTGTTGGGTGTAGGAGCATTTACAACCCCTGCAATAGCGCCTTCAGATTCAGCAGCTAACCCCATGTTTACTGAACGTTTACCATTAGTTAAACCGCCCCCAATCCCAGCTAAAACAGGGATATCTGCCGCTTGGCAAATAGCATCTATAATCGTTGGATGTGGTGTGAATGGATAAATAGCAATAACCGCATCTGCGTTACAATTTTTAATAATCGCAATATCCGTACTGAAGATAATCCCTTTGATTAACTTTCCAAAAATACGGATACCACTGGCTTGTTGTATTTCCGCAGGTAACCGAATAATATCCTGTCTTAACGTACTTGTGAGTTCTGGTATTCCTTGTTCTTTTTTATTTTCCATAACTATCCCCTAACTTATAGTGACAATAGCTCATCACCATAGTGTAATCCCTAAAAAAACACATTGATTCAATTGTTTTATGGATCTCTATTTGGGAAGTATCCCACTTCGTATTTATCTTAACATAACATGCACAGCAGTTCTTCTATGACACTTAGCATATCTAGTAAAAGTCGAATAATTAACACGATTCGATAACTATAGCGCGACGCACTTCTTACTTTAAATGTGTTATTTTGCTCAGTTTAACTAATTCTTGTTCGATTTGTCAATAGTCAGGCTCTTTTATACTAAATTAACTTTTTTTCATTATAAAATCGTCCTAAATTGTTTCATCAACTGTTTTATTTATGCTGTCTATCCACCTCGATTACTAGAAGCTCACAACGCTTGAATAACAGCTATCAATGACAATTTTGAGTACGCTAATAAAAACTCATTAGATCATCTTTCCTTGTACAAAAAAACAAGCTATTTCAAATAGCTGAAATAGCTTGTTTTATTTTATTATGACTTTATTAGAACTGTGATTGTAACTCACTATCTAATCATTAAAATCAGGTTTCACGCTCGGCTTAGTTAGTAATGCAATGATCCAACCGACAACCAGACCGATTCCCCCCATTACTACCCATCCCATCGAAATATCATAGAATGGTAAATAATTTGCAAAGAAAGTATCAATTGGTCCTAAGTTAATTTCCAATGCTTTACAGAACTCTGTGATCGAAATAACGGCTGTAAATAAAACTGTTGTAACGTACACTACTCGGCGACCACCAATCAAACCGTTAAGGAATGTTAGAAGTACCAGTACTACTGTAAGTGGGTAAACTGCCATCAATACTGGTACTGAATAAGAAATAATCTTATCAAGGCCAATATTTGCTACTAAACCACCAAATACAGCAAATATAACAACGAAAGTTTTGTAATTAATGCGAGGTAATAATTTATTGAAGTAACTTGCACACGCTGTAACAAGACCAATACTTGTTGTTAAACATGCCAAGAATACAATTGCTGCTAATAATACTTTACCAAAAGAACCGAAGTAGAATGTCGCTGCGCCTGACAACACTGGGCTACCATTAGCTTGCATGCCAAGTTCATCTACACTTTGCGCGCCTATTAAAGCAATAAATACATATATAAATGCTAGTAAACCAATCGCAATGAGTCCAGTTTTTGTACACATAACCGCGACTTCTTTACGTGTTTTTGCACCTACTGACTTAACAGCATTTACAACAATGATACCAAATACAAGTGCGGCTAAAGCATCCATCGTCATATAACCTTCGAGGAATCCACTGATGAATGAATCGTTAATATATTTCCCTGTCGCTGCAGTTTGTGTACCCATCGGTTTAAAGATAGATGCGGCAATCAAGACCAATATAACAGCTAGTAAAATTGGTGTCAGTATTTTCCCAACACGATCAACGATTTTTGACGGTGAAAGAGATAACCATAATGTAACACCAAAAAAGACAGCGGTGAAAATTGCAAGTCCCATTTTCATCTGATCAGCTTCCAAAAATGGTGCTACACCAACTTCAAATGATACTGTACCCGTACGTGGGAGTGCAAATAATGGGCCGATTGTTAAATACAAAACGATTGTGAAAATCAATCCATAGATTGGATGTACTCGGCTAGCTAAGCTCTGTAAATCTTCTTTTCCTGAAAGACCAATAGCCAAAATCCCTAAGAATGGCAGACCTGTTCCTGTAATTAAAAATCCAATAATAGCGGGCCAAACATGATCACCTGCTTCTTGTCCTAGAAAAGCTGGGAAAATAAGATTACCTGCGCCAAAGAAAAGTGCAAATAGCATCAATCCAATCGCAATGTAGGCACTGAAACCTATACGTTTATCCATCATTTGTTCCTCCTAACATAATTTGAACCAATCTCATTCTATGTATCTTTACTTACTATGAAAGACCATCGTCTGAATTGTCTGACATTTCAGAAAATAAAAAACGCGTAGAACGGACTATAATTCTTAGTCTTAACAATCCCCATTATACAGTAAGCAGTCAATAGATAAAAGCTTTTTTTAGTTATTTTTCTAGTTATTTTTTTAAATAGAAAGCCCTTTCAATTCTATGTTATAATTAACTGATTATTACATCTATTTTCTGGATTTTATTAACCATACTATCTTAGGAGGTTTGTTTTATGCTCTTATTTCAACTTGTTGTTATTTTAGCTGCTGCAAAATTATGTGGCCACTTAGCCGTTCGAATTGGTCAACCAGGAGTATTAGGAGAGTTAATTGCCGGTATTTTGATTGGACCTGCTGTACTTAATATCGTCACTCCCTCGGAACTCATTACCGTTTTAAGTGAAATTGGCGTTATTTTATTGATGTTTTTTGCCGGCCTAGAAACAGATTTAAAAGAACTCAACCGTTATAAGTACCCTTCTATTATGGTAGCTGCCTTTGGCGTTATTTTCCCGATGGTTGCTGGCTTTATGATTGGGGAATTTGCCGGTATGAATACCGTCCACTCGCTTTTCCTTGGTCTAGTATTTGCGGCGACTTCTGTTAGTATTTCAGTCCAAACCTTTAAGGAACTCGGAGAATTTTCATCAAAAGAAAGCGTTACGGTATTAGGGGCGGCTATTTTAGATGATATTATTGCGATTGTCGGCTTATCTATTTTAATTGGATTTATGTCGAGCGGTGACACCAATTTATGGCCGTTATTTGGCAAGTTCGCCGTCTTTATTGCTTTTTCTGTTCTTGCTTGGCGTGGATTACCGTGGTTAATGAAAATTCTCGCTCGTTTACGCGTTTATGAGCCGCGTATTTGCGCCGCAATACTTGCCTGCTTCACCTTTGCTTTTGTTGCAGAAGAGTTAGGGTTATCAGCGATTATCGGTTCTTTCATGGCTGGATTAATTCTCGCTAAAACTGATCTACAGGTAGAACTACAACAAAAAATTGAACCGTTAGCACAAGCACTCATTATTCCTGTCTTTTTCGCAAGTATTGGTCTATCTATGCAACTTGATGGTTTAAAAGAACATATTTGGTTAGTCGTCATCTTGTGTGTTATGGCTGTTTTCACGAAAATTATCGGTTCCGGTATTGGCGCACTCCTGACTGGGTTCAAACCTAAATCTGCTCTTATTGTAGGAACCGCAATGATGTCACGTGGTGAAGTTGCGCTAATATTAGCCGCATTAGGGCTACAACAAGCCTTGTTCCCCGAGGTTTATTACGCACCTATCTTGATAGCTATCATCTTTTCTACAGTGCTAACACCCGTCTTACTTAAATATTTTATACATTGGAATCGTAAAGCCTAAACAATGTAATGACTCCTATACTAACACTGAATATTTGTATTTACACTTATAGCATGTTATACTATAAACATATAGTAATAGAAATGTACGGCATTCTACTAGTTGTTTTTGTAGATACTTTTTCACACTGGCGTGGCTATAGGGCCACAAGGACGTAAAAGAAGGTAGGGTTTACGTTGCTTAAGTTAGAAAGCACGAGTCGAGAATGATACCGCGGTTTTAAACAGCTTGAACTGTTTATATTATAATTAAAAACGGGCCCAATGTACGGCCACTTAATATTGAATTTCACATTTTTTGTTACCTATTAAAGAGCCCCTCTGGCATTGAAGAGGGGCTCTTGTCCATTTATCATTTATTTTACTCACCTAACTTTATGAATACTTTCTTCAATTTCACCCCACTTCTTCTTATCTGGAAAGAAAGAAAAAGTAATGACATCGGTATTTTCGATGTATAGACCATTAACATCTGTTAATACCAAATTATAGTGATGTCTATTTTTTTTGATGTTTTTCAAGTGCTCCTCCCTTAAAATAACCAATGAACATTCATCTTTATATTCTTGTTTAATATAGTCTGCCAAAAAAAGTTGATGTCGTTCATCACAGTTAAAATAAAGACATATTTTAACGACTCTTTTCTTTTTAAGATCCTTAATTAGATTCTCCCAGCGTATCAACACACAGTAACTTAGCTTATAAATTAGTTCCTCGGAATACATTCCTTGATTGAAAAATTCTCGGAATACCTTCGAAAATACACGATAAAAGTCAGTGATTTCAATAGTTACATCCGTAATAAAGTCTTTATGTTTATTAAATAAAACACCATTGTTTTTGTATAGTCTATTCATTTCATTAAATAGTTCTTGCAAAACAAATTCCCTATTAGGTATTTCAATTTCTAATTTAGAAGACAATTTCATTAAAAATTCATCACATTTACAATAGTCTTTATCAAAAAATAGGCTATCACCGTTATTTTCAGCCTCCATATTTACTTGCTTAATATCCTTTTCTCTACTGTCATATAAGATAGCGAAGACTTGCTGCAATGACTGAGGTTGTATCTCTAAATCAAATAGCGCTTGAAATTTGGCTACAAAAAACGGATTATCCAAAATCATTTTAAATAAATCATTATCATTTATGGGTTTCATATCTATATAATGATTGTTTGATGTTCGTATACAGGCAACTATTATGCCTACTTTTAATTTTTCTCTATTTATATTACTGATTTTAGTGATCTTATTTTCATATAACGCCAACAATTCATTGCTAAATGTTAATTTTTCCGTTGAAAACACCGCACTGCTTTTTTGATATTTTTCCAGTACTAGATTTATTAAGAATTGACGGATTCTAAGTTCATCACCACATATTTTAAAAGGAGATGATGTAATATGTATGTTACACACAGATAATTTTTCATTAAGAGTGTGTACTAATCGATTAAGTGTTGATTTACTAATGTACAATTCCTCACATAATTTATACGCTGAAAAAGGTACATTGAAAGCAAGCATCTCCAATAATCTAAACTCAGTACTGTCTCTTAATATGTACATATAAATGGCATTCTTGGAGTAATTACTAAAAAAACGAATACAAAAGCCTTTTTTTCTAGAATATTCCAGCTTAAAAAAATTAGCATTGCAGTTTAAATCCTCAAGATCTGATCGAATCAGCCTTTCAGCTAAACCAAGTTTTTGTGACATGCTTTTAGTAGTAAGCCACCCCTTATCATACAACATCTCTAATAAAATTAAATGTCTGAAAGAACGGTTGTTCAACAAATATCGCATTATCTATACTCCCTTTTTTAAATTTAATTTAACACTTCTATTTACAACAATATACTGTCACTGTATTCTCACGTTAACTAAAGTTTTACAACTTACTTAATGATAGTCCCTCTACACTGTCGTTGTGAAATAAAGATTTCTAATACTATGATTAAGAATATCTATTTCATGTTTTTTTATTTTTAATTCAAAAAAAAGCTTTTATTCCATAAATGAAGTAAAATTAAGAATATATTGCCATAAAAAATAGGAGGAGTTTATGCTTTCTTTATTGCACACCTACGTGACCGTTTATGAACTGCGTAACTTTTCAAAAGCTGCTGAGATGTTATATCTTTCCCAACCAACAGTATCTGTACATATACAGAAATTAGAAGAGATGACGGATACCCCACTATTTATTCGTAACGAAAAGAAGAGCGTTCAACCGACAGAATTCGGTGAACTTTTTTATATAAAAGCACTCAACTTAATCAAAGATTGGGGAAGTACCCTTGATGAAATAAAGCAAAAGAAAACAAATCGTAAACACTATACTATCTTAATATCCCATTCAATTGCAGAAATGTATTTCAATAATTTCATACCTAGTCTTATTCTCACATTTTCTGAATTTGATTTTGATTTCCTTGTGAAAAATTCAGAAGAAATTATACATGCCATTACTAACGAAAAAAATGTAATTGGCTTGATTGAAAAACCTACCAACCGTTCTGATTTTAATGAAACAATCTTATTGGAAGACCAAATGGTTCATGTCGGCAGTCAAGATTCGCCTTACTGGATTGAACGCGAAGAAAATTCTGGTATGCGTTTCTATCAAGAACTTTATTTGGACCAAAAAAAGCTCCATCTTCATACAATCACAACCAACAGTCTTAGTTTTCTTGTTAAACTGCTAGAAAACAATATCGGACAAACGTTAGTGTCTAAAAAGGCGTTAGATTATTTACCGCAATCCATTGATTGGAAAGATACTCAGTTTAAACGTCATCTCACTCTGATTCAAAAAACTGAACCGCTCAAAAATTCAGATGCCGGAAAACTGACTACTTTTCTAAAAACACAAATAAAAAAACAACAACCTTAAAAAATTAAAGAAGTACTCTTGAAATATGACAGTTCGAGGTGCTTATTTGATTTTTCTAGTTTTACCACCGCACTATTACTCAATTTTATAACCTTATTTAAAAATCAAATAGCGTTATTTTTCAATAACTTATGTTTGAATAAAAAAGCTAACTACCCTTGGTAATCCTTTCTCTCAGTTGCGTTTCCGTTGTCACATTCTGCATTTTCTCAAAAAAACAAGGAGGTTTTGCAGTTATTAAACGCTCTTTTTTGTTAGATTTGTCTAAAATATTTCGATTTCAAAGACCGCTTTACTTCTATTTATCTTTTTTTCATTGAACTCCGTTTTAAAATGCTGAATAATTAACTTATAAATAAAAACTAAGGAGTGACGCATTATGAAAAAAACAACAACTAAAGTAGGTATCGTTGGCACAGGATTTGTTGGTTCTAGTATCGCCTATGCGATGATCAATCAAGGAATCACTAATGAACTTTTTTTAATCGATGTTAATAATGAAAAAGCAAAAGGTGAAGCACATGATTTAAGCGATGGTATCGGATGGGGTCAAACAAACGTCACTGTTTTTGCTGGTGATTATAACGACTGTAAAGACGCTGATATTATGGTCATTACTGCAGGTATCAACCAAAAACCTGGGCAAAGTCGTCTTGATTTAGTAGACACCAACGCTAAAATAATGACTGATATTACCAATAGTATTATGGCTAGTGGATTCGATGGTATTTTAGTTATTGCAAGCAATCCTGTCGACGTATTAACTTATGTTGCTTGGAAAGCATCTGGATTACCTCATAGTCGCGTTATTGGTACAGGAACTACTCTAGATACAACAAGACTTAAAAGTGCGGTTGCGGCTAAATTAGCGGTTGATCCTCGTTGTGTTCATGGTTATATTATTGGTGAACACGGTGATTCTGAAACAGCCGTTTGGTCACATACAACAATTGGCGGAAAAAACATCCGCGAATGGGATGGTATTACTGAAGAAGTTCTAGAAACAATGTACGTTAACGTTCGTGATGCTGCTTATGATATTATTGACAAAAAACAAGCAACCTATTACGGGATTGGGATGAGCACAACTCGTATTGTTAAAGCTGTTCTTAATAACGAACAATGTGTGCTTCCAATTTCAGCCTACCAACAAGGGGAATACGGAGTGGACGATGTCTTTACTGGAACGCCTGCTATTGTTGGACAAGAAGGTGTGCGTGAAATTATTGCTCTGCCTATCTCAGATTCTGAACACAAACAATTTTTGAATTCAGTTGATCAGTTAAAAACAACGATTCGCTCTATCAAATAATCTAATAACTGAGTAGTTAGCTGTTTCTCACCATG
>NZ_JAFYUW010000130.1:0-2632 GCF_017549435.1 Brochothrix sp. | reverse complement strand
TCTTTCAGTGGAGGGTGGATGAAAATAATTCGACGCTTTTTTTGCAGTAGCGAAAAAATATTCATTACACTCACTCTACAAAACACAGTAAGCATCTGCACTATTATATTTCCAACTGATACTCGTCTTCACCAAGTTGTCTTACTTGACTGTCACTTGGTGGTAAGTGTTAAACTAGTCATATCAATCTAAGGGAGGCTTTTTTTATGAAATTCAAAGATACTGCTACATTTACAAATGGTGTTGAAATCCCCCGTTTGGGCTTTGGTGTATGGCAAGCGAAAGATGGTCAAGAAGCTTATGAAGCTGTCACACATGCACTTAAATCGGGTTATACTAGTATTGATACAGCTGCTGCTTATAAGAATGAAGAAAGTGTCGGACGTGCTATTAAAGATTCAAATCTCCCTCGTGAAGAGCTATTTATAACAACAAAAGTATGGAATGCTGATCAAGGTTACGAATCAACACTTAAAGCCTTTGATGAAAGTTTAAAAAAATTACAATTGGAGTATATTGACCTTTATTTGATTCATTGGCCAGTAGCTGATAAATATAGTGACACATGGCGTGCGCTTGAAAATTTATATGAAACAGGTAAAGTACGCGCTATTGGTGTTTGTAATTTCCATGAACATCACTTAACAGAATTGTTCAAAACTGCAAAAATAACACCAATGATTAATCAAATTGAATTACATCCAAAACTTTCGCAAGAACCGCTTCGAGCATTTTGTGAAAAACATCAAATTATTGTTGAAGCATGGTCTCCACTTGGTAATGGTAAAATTCTTACAGATTCAACGATTGCTGAAATTGCAAAAGCGCATGAAAAATCACCCGCACAAATCATTTTACGCTGGGATTTACAACATGGTATTGTGACCATACCGAAATCAGTCAATGCTGGTCGTATTGCTGAAAACACTCAACTATTTGATTTTGAATTGTCCGCTGCTGAAATGGCTAAGATTGATGCTCTCAATGAAGATCATCGTACCGGTCCTGATCCTGACAACTTTAATTTTTAAAAAGCATTTCTATTCAAACTTCTCATATCGTAGTCAAAGGCACTTAAATAATATTCAAAAAAAGAAGTATTTCAAGACTTTGTCTACCATCTGGAGCAGATTATTCTGCTCTTTTTTTATACAAAAAAACCTTTTGTGATAAGTCACCACAAAAGGTTATTCTCTATTCTAAAGAGACACTTAAATTTCAGTAACCATCGCTGATCCAGTAGCATCGGCAATAATAGTTACTTCTGTTATATCATTAAATAAACCATGTTCTACTACACCCGTCATCATTTTAAGTTCTGTTGCCAAAGATATCGGGTCAGTGATTGGTTCAAATTGTAAATCCAATAGATAGTTACCACTATCTGTTGTATAAGGTGTGTCATCTTCATTCAAGCGTTGCTTCGGTGCATATCCTTTAGCTGTTAATTGCTGGAAAACTTGCATATAACCAAATTGAACAACTTCCACAGGTAAACCGAACGCTCCTAAATGCGATACCACCTTAGCATCATCAGCAATCCAAATACGCATTTTTGCGGTTTCAGCCACTAGTTTTTCAAATAGTAACGCACCGCCTCCACCTTTGATTCCGTATATATGTCCTGATTCAGTATAGATTTCATCAGCACCATCCACACACACATCAATCACTTTAACATCGTTTAAATCCATTAAAGGGATGTTTAATTCTTCTGCTAATTTAGCCGTTTGAATTGATGTAACGACGCCTGTGACTTGTAAACCTTCTGCTACTTTTTTTGACAATGCTTGTAAAAAATAAAAAACAGTCGAACCTGTTCCTAGTCCTACAACCATACCATCTTCAATATAGTCTAATGCACGTTCTCCTGCAGCTTGTTTGCCATTCATTTAGCTTCTTCCTCTCTAGTTATATTATCGCTGTTGAATTGCTTCTACAATTTCTTCGATTGTTAAATTATCTGTTACTATTGTTGTGGGTGCTTGGGAATATAATTGCTGTCTCGCTTCGAATAATGTATGAATTTCATCTTCACTATTTTTTTGAAGTAATGGACGTGTTGGACGCAAATCATCAGCTCTTTTTTTCCACTCTTCCCAGCTAATTTTCAGGAAAATAGCATCCCCTTTTTCAATACAGACTTCACGGATACGATCATTGATAAAAGCACCGCCTCCAAGTGCTAAAACTTGTGGTTGATCCTCAGACAAACAGCTTAATATCATGGCTTCTTCTAAACCTCTGAAATATATTTCGCCATGAACATCAAATATTTCTTTGACTGTTAAACCAACTTTTTCTTCTACCAATTTATCACTATCATTGAATGTTAAATCTAACGCTTTAGCAACTTTTTTTCCGATAGTTGTTTTACCAACACCCATAAAACCAACCAGTACAATTGTCTTATTTTGAGTTTTCATTGCGTAAATTCCCTTCGATTAGTTTCATACTTCATTATACGTGATAGCTGAAGTGAATGTAAAACAACATCTAAAAAACAAAGCAAAGTTGCTTGATAGCTACATACTTTGCTTTGCTGTTTACTATTTAGTAGCCAATAATATGGTAGCCACTATCGACATGAATATTTTCACCAGTAATACCACTAGCCATATCACTTAAGAGG
>NZ_JAFYUW010000129.1:0-25132 GCF_017549435.1 Brochothrix sp. | reverse complement strand
CTGAATCCTATAAAAGTTCACAGGCTATTTTTGTTTATTTTGTATTCCAGTAAAACTGTGACGTACTCCACAATGATTTTTTTGCTGAGGCTTTAGCCCATTTATTTTTAGATATCCAATCACTAGAGGTTGTGTAATTACCGACAGTCACAGAAGATTTATGTGTTTTACTTTTATGATAATAATTTGACCAAGAATAAATCTTACCATTTCCGTAATTCCATGTACCACCACCAACGTTTACTTCATAAGCAAGTGCTGTTGTTGCAACTGATCCTAAAAGACCAATTGTTAAAATAGATAGCAATAATATTTTCTTCAAAACAATCTCCTCCTTATTGTCAAACCTGTTTACGAATAAATCATACCATGACTTAATAGTTAAAATCAAACTAAAACAAAACCGGTAATTCGTGATTTTAAGACTATTTATATTTAAAAGCTAGTCTTTTAGTTTGTTCTTTGTGAAAGAAGATGTAGTTCAAGGGCGATTTAGTATTAATAAATAGGAGGATATTATATTACTTAAAAACACTTGGAATTTAAATATGATTCTGCTATTAATTGAATGATTTACTTGGTACGGGATAAAATAATTAGTTGTTTGAGGACATAAAAAAAGTGTCTGATTAGTATTATCAGACACTTTTGAATAGAGAAAACGATATGAATTTTTTTTCATTGTTCTAGCTCTTTTTCTTAATAATTAAAATGGTTGTTTCAGCAAATGTTGCTGTCAATGCAAATAGTATTAAAACTGTGATAAATTCGCTGCCAATCGTTACATCTACAGCGGTATATAAAAAGAAGGTATTACTAGCTGCTTTTATTATTTGAAAGGCTATTAGAAATGAAATTATATAAATAAGCATGTTTCTTAATTTTTTTCGCATCAGCAACCTCTATTCTTATTCAATCGTTTGTTGTTACTAAAATTAATTATATACGATTGTTCAAAGTAATTGTATAAAAAGTGTTTAAAATAAGGTGTTCAACCACAAGTTGTTAGCTCATAAACGTTGTTGTAACAAGGTTTTTACTCAAGTCTACTTTTCAGTGTTCAAATCCAAGTAATAACGATGAAGTGCTATGCTATAATAAAATGGAACAGAAAGGAGCGAGCACAGTGAAACGTAAAACATTATTATCACTCGCTATATTAGTACTTATTATCGGAGGAGCTACAAGTTGGTTATTACTGAAAGCACCGAAAGAAAGTTATTTAAAAAGCAACGATTTAGTGGGGGCAGATGAATGGAAAGGCGTACTACATTTAATTGGAACTGATTATCGTTTGAACAAAACCGATGCTGAACGCACATTGGTTGTCTCATTGACACATTACAAAAACGGAAAACGTATTGGGAAGAGTGAACCTTTAGCAACGGGTTTAGCTGAAAAAAAAGGTGACTTTAAAATTTCATTTCTCTTCGATCAAAATGATGTTACCCATACTGATTATCAATTTAGTTTAGTAAATGATGGTACAATTACTAACTGGCCAGAAAAACCTGTTGTTTTAAAAGAAAAGGATCAATTTGTAACGGATGGAACGCTTTCTGAAAAAACGGCGATCAAAAACAAACCGGTCGTTGGTTATGCTTATCGTCAAAAAGACAACAAACGTGTATTGTCACGCAAAGATGATGCGGCTCTCATTGGTAAATATAATCAACCTAAACCAGAAATAGCAGCATTAAAAGCTTATGATGATCTCTATCTTTTTACTGCCGAATTTAAAAAAGCCATAAAATAAAAACTGCCTTTTGGGGGAGATTTAATGTCTAAAAAGAATATTTTGATTAGTACCGTAGTGTTATTTATTGCTATCGGTAGCTTGGCCTATTTTATGTTTATACTACCGCCCAAAACAAGCTACATAAAAATGCATAAACTTGCTTCTACTGAGGAATCCAGCGCACACATGATGGGTTTTGATTATAAACTGAACAAGAATGATATGACGAAAAAAGCAATTGCTCTGACGTTGGAACACTATACAAAAGGCGAGTATATTAAATCATTTGAACCAGTCATTATAACTGTATCAGAAGCTAATTATTTCACGATAAGTGTATCGCCTGTCGAAAAAAATCGTGTCTACTTAAGTGTCAGAAATCAATACACAACATCCTCTTGGGAGCCTTCTTTTGTTGAACATAAGCATCAAATGGCTTCTATGATTGATAATGTAGTCACAGGAAAAACGTCATTAAGTGAAAAAGAAGTAGTGATAGGTTATCTAAATATCGTGACTTCTACTCAAGGGATGCTAGATTCTTCAGTGGATCAAAACCGGAAGCTAGTGAAAGAAGCTGATGGAAAAACCAAGCAATCTTTAGCAAAATTTGATGAATTATATGTCTTTAAGGCTAAACTAATCGACGATAAAATAAATAAATAGAGGTGAAACCTAATGAAGCACAAAATGTTACTAGGAACAATCATTGTTGCTGTAATTATGTTAAGTGCGTGTGGCTTTAACATCACACAATCATCTGATTCAGGAACTAAAAAAATTAAAACAGATGAATTGTTTGCCATGGATTATAAGGTGGCCAAAGCGGATGTTGATAAGCCTTTTATCTTTACTGTGGAGCGTTATGATAACGGCGTTTTAACATCAACTGAAGAAATAAAATTAGCTAATGAAGAACGATCAGGAACTTTGCGTGTTTTGAGCGAGAAGGATGCCTTTGCTAATTTTTGGTTTACATCAGGTAAAGGTAAGCAGGAGAGACAAGAGCATATTAAACTTAAAGATGTCGATAAACTGAGTGGTCAAATGGTTTCAGGTCAAATTTCTAAATCTGCCTTTTTGAGAGATTTTAATAAAGAGCAGCGCTTCGGTTATGTTGCGTTTGATGAAAATCCAGATGTCCAAAATACTAAAATAACATTTTCAAACTTTTTAAAGAATCAGCAAGATAAAGACTTTATTAAGCAATATAAAACAATATTTTTCTTTAATGTACGTCTAGCAGATAAATAATAGGACATCTCTTAAAACTTCATTAATTTGGGGTTAGAAGAGATGTTTTTTTGAGAGAACCCTTGTTTTTCTAGAAGCTTATGTATATATTAAAGGGACAAAGAAGAAATGTTAAGGACGTATTTCTGTGAGTGTGTCGAAAATGTAATTTAAAACTCAATGTATTTTCAAAACATTAGTTTAAATCTTTTTCTAAGAACTTATTAAGACTGAAGCATAACAGTCAGAATTATTGGTTAACTTTGGTCTTGAGGAAATATTAAGGGAATGTTTCTTTAAGGGGGATATTATGTCTAAAAAGAAGAATGAGAAACAAACGATTTCACGTAACAAGTTGTTGAAAGTTGCTGGTTTTGGTTGGTTGTTTGACGCAATGGATGTTGGAATTTTATCTTTTGTTATCGCGGCACTTGCAATTGAATGGCAGTTAACACCGACAGAGATGGGTTGGATTGGTAGTGTCAACTCAATTGGGATGGCGGTTGGAGCTTTTGTTTTTGGTGTTTTCTCAGATAGAGTAGGACGCAAAAATATCTTTATGATTACATTGATCGTGTTTTCGGTAGCGAACGGATTGTCAGCGTTCACAACATCTTTAGCTGCATTTATGGTATTGCGCTTTATTGTTGGGATGGGGCTTGGTGGTGAGCTACCAGTTGCATCAACATTAGTATCGGAAAGTGTTGCAGCACACGAACGTGGTCGAGTGGTTGTTTTACTTGAAAGTTTTTGGGCAGGTGGTTGGTTATTAGCCGCACTTATTTCTTACTTTGTTATTCCAACTTACGGTTGGCGAGTTGCATTGTTGATTACGGCAATTCCTGCACTTTATGCGATTTATTTACGCATTCACTTACCAGATTCACCACGTTTCACAGCAAAAAAAGAACAGGAAAAAGGCAGCGTTTGGCAAAATATCAAAACGGTTTGGTCCAAACAATATAAACGTCGTACGTTGATGTTATGGATTGTCTGGTTCACCGTTGTCTTTTCTTATTATGGCATGTTTTTATGGCTGCCGTCAGTCATGACAATGAAAGGTTTTAGCCTAATTAAAAGCTTTGAATACGTGTTGATTATGACGCTTGCACAATTGCCAGGTTATTTTACAGCCGCATGGTTAATTGAACGAGCTGGACGAAAGTTTGTATTAGCAGCTTACCTCACTGGGACAGCAATTTCGGCATTGGTATTTGGTAATGCAGATACAACGATGATGTTGATTATTTCGGGAATGTTCTTATCATTCTTTAACCTAGGTGCTTGGGGAGCGTTGTATGCTTATTCTCCAGAACAATACCCAACAGTCGTTCGTGGGACTGGAACAGGTATGGCAGCAGCTGTCGGACGTTTAGGAGGGGTGTTAGGTCCATTGTTAGTCGGAATGATGTTATCGAACGGCTCTTCAATTAATACAATCTTCAGCATCTTTTGCGGTGCCATTCTAGTGGGTGTTTTAGCTGTTGTTTTCCTCGGAACAGAAACAAAACAACTTGAATTGGATTAAGTGATACTCACAAAAGGTGACGCTAAAATAATGGTCCATCATTTGAATAAAAGAGCGATACTGCTTTAGTACTAATATATTGAAGAATAACATTTTGACGTTGCCGTCAGGATGTTATTTTTTTTGAGGCGGAATGATAGGATGACAAGCCGCTTGTTTAATCAACGAATTAAAACAGTTTTTCGACGAAGATATGAGAGATGAAACAGTTTATAATCAATTTTCAGATGATTAGCAGCCGCTAAAAGGCTGTTTAGTGGAATTACACTGTTTATTTAGCTTCTTCAAAAAGACTGAAAAAACAGATTAATGTCGCATATCTATTGACTTTTTTAAACTACAAATGTTAAGTTGACCTTATAAAAGGCCTTGTTAATTTTATATTATTATATTGGGAGGTTGTTAAAATGACCAAGCAATTTATTTTATTTGTAAGTTTGATACTGCTATACAGTGTTCTTTATCTGTATGCTTTAATGCCAGTAACTGCAAAGAATCCAATCAGTCAGCTACCGTTTGGAAAGATGATTAAAACGCAGCAATGGTTTCCGCAAGGCTGGGGTTTTTATAGTAAAGATCCTCGTGACATCACATTTCAAGTTGTTTCAATTAAAACAGGTAAACAAGCTGTTAGTTGGCCAAATAATCGAGCAAGCAATTGGTTCGGTCTTAAACGTTATGGGAGAGCACAAGGCATTGAAACTGGTTTGCTACAAGAAAACTTGCTATCCAAGGACTGGCATACAACAACGGAAGAGCCTTTAACCGCATTGAAAAAATTAACCCCTATCAAATTGAAAAATTTAACTCCTTCCCCAACAATTACAGGAGACATTGGTTTTATTAAACAGGAAGCATTACCTTGGGGCTGGGCAAAATATCAAAACACAACCATGCCTAGTAAGGTTTTACGGGTTTTAATTGATGATTAGACATCTTAGTCAATGGACCAATCAACGAATAACGTCATTTAATCCTTGGACCAATGTATATGGTTTAGTTAGATCTATCTTCGCTTTTTCCTTGTTTATCACTTTATTCTTCAATGATGCTACGCTATTATTTAGACCTTCATCTGGGAACCCGACATGGGTTAAAACAGATACGTTAAGTATGTTTTCGTTTGTTCCTGAAACCTCTTTTGCACTAAATTTAATTCGTATTATATGTTTAATCTTATTGCTGGTTGTTATGAGTGGTTGGCGTCCGCGTGTCACTTCTCTTTTTCATCTTTATATTGCCTACAGTATTAATTCTGGTGCGACAACTATAGATGGTGGAGAACAAGTTAATTTAGTAATGGCATTACTGTTATTACCGATTGCTCTTACGGATAATCGCAAATGGCATTGGCAAAATATAAGTTCAATTAATCGTCACTATAGCAAAACAATTGCCTATATTGCTTATGTTTTTATTCGCATACAAGTTGCGATTTTATACTTCCATTCATTTACAGCTAAATTAGATAATGATGAATGGCTAGATGGTACTGCTGTTTATTATTATCTATTAGATCCAATGCTTGGTTTACCAAACTTTCTAATGAACCCACTGCACTTTTTGTTAGCAAGTCCTTTTATAGTTGTGATTACGTGGGTAACATTATTTATTCAACTGCTGCTAGTCTGCGCTTTATTTATGAGTAAAAATAACTGGTCAAAAGTTTTGTGGTGTGCCGTATTATTTCATGAATTAATTGCTGTTTTACTCGGTTTAATAAGCTTTTCAATTGCAATGTTAGCAATGTTGATTATTTATTTACGACCATTAGAGCAAGTGTTTGTATGGCAAAAAAATAAGAGGAGGAAGTAGGATGAAACGTTCTTTAAAACACATTATTATAGCAATTGTTGTGGTTTGTTGTTTTGCTAGTGCAAGTCACTATTTCACACAATCTCAGAAAACTCAAGCAAGCGCTTTAACAAAGAATTTTAGTGGTGAGGAACTTTATCGAGGTATTTTCTTTTTTCAAGGTGAAGCAGGTAAAAAAATGAATGTAGAAGTCGCTAAGCAGGTGGAAAAAGCACAATCAAAACCTGAAACAAAACAATTTATTGATGAAAATATTGCGTATGTAAAAAAACAAGATCCTGATTACTTTAAAAAATTAGAACAGGCGATATATATAAAAGATTTTGTGAAAGTGAAACAACAAATTGCTCAAGGTAGTAAGTATTTTCAAGAAAATATGAAATCTTTCAATATGGAAGTACAAAACTCTCTTGATAGTTCTAGACAATTAGTTGCCGGACTTCTTGTTGTGGTATATGCAGGACTTATTTTCACAACTGTTGCAGGAGCAGCGCATCTTGCTTACACCGTCAGCGTATATGTACAGGTAGGGATTAAACACTCAAAAGTAACCTATTATGAGGGGGATAATAATAGTAGATTTGGATTCGAAAAATTAATCAATAACGTTATTGAAAACTTTAATTAACCACCAAATTATAAAAATATTTTTGTTTTTAATTGAAGAGAAATATTTTATTGTATTATCAGTGATTTAATTACTTTGTTATTAGTAATGTATAAATTTAAAAAGACGTTTAATTGATTGGAAGTACAGTTAATATTTAATCTTTGATAATATATATTTGAGAAAAATTTTATTGTGGTATCAGTTATAAGTGTTAACTGATACTTACATAGGGAGTGATTATTTTAAAAAACCTATATTTCAATTTCGAACCAGCGCACTATTTTTATTGGTTCTATCAATGACTATTGTTGCCAGAGTAAGATTTCGATACTGCTGGCTATGCTTCAAAACTTGAGCAATCGTTTGTGTTTTTGTAGAACTTAATTTTTCAGGCAGGTTCATGATGATAAACACAAGTTAATATATTCATCATTAGCGTATACTCTCTGATAGAGCAGTCACAATTAAACTAAAAAATCTCGTGATATTAAGATCTTATCCTGTTATTTTAATTCCCATCGAATAATACCATCGGCATGGTAAAAGACCAACCATTTTTTTAAAAATTAAATATGAAGTTATCGAACAAAAATGATGTTTAATTATATTCGTCGTTGCTTCCATAAGTTTTATTACAGGAGGAACAGGTGTCAGTTTGCTAGTCCAATCAGGAAGTATCGTTGGGGTTACTTTTTAAATTAAGTTGAAAAGGAGTTTTTTAGATGAAAAAACAACTGCTGTATTTTATTCTACTTAATATTGCTGCAGTTTTTTTCTGGTGGTTAATTTGGGAGTCGTTACCTGATCAATTGCCAATGCATTCTGATGGGGCGAGGATTAATGCCTATGAACCTAAAATGCACACATTTATTACTATAACTATTTGTGTTGTAGGCTTTAGTCTATTGATGTTTATCCTATCGATTTGGCTCCTTAAATCAAAAGAAATAAGTGACAATATAACAAGGCAACAAGTAATACGTGTGCTCAATATAGTTCAAGTGATAAGCGTTGTTTTTCTAGTGCTAATTGCGCCAATGATGACCAACCAAGCACCGTATAAATATTTAGCGTTTGCTTTTCCATTAGTCCTTTTATATGAAGCCATTTTCAATCCAATTTTAAAAGTGCCTGTTTCGGGTATGTCAGCTAAGGTCGTAGGTTATCAGATTGTTAAGTACCGTTTGACACAAACAGAACGAAAAGCATACGCTGTTATCGTCGTATTTTTAATTGTGTATAACTTCTTTTCAACTGATTTAACGTGGTTTCTCTTGCAGTCAACTGTTTTTGTGGTTCTGTTGATGAAAATGGCTTTAAGTCTTTTAAATGAAGTTGAAAAAACAAAATGATTTTAAGTGTAAGTTGCTATTTTATAATTTATAGCGCCTATATATAATTGAAAAGGAGTTTTTTAGATGAAAAAACAACTGCTGTATTTTATTCTACTTAATGTCGCAGGAATTTTTTTCTGGTGGTTAATTTGGGAGTCGTTACCCGATCAGTTACCAATGCATTCTGATGGGGTGAGGGTTAATGCCTATGAACCTAAAATGCACGCATTTATTACTATTACTATTAGTTTTGCAGGCTTTAGTCTATTGATGTTTATAATATCGATTTGGCTCCTTAAATCAAAAAAAATAGGTGACAATATAACAAGGCAACAAGTAATACGTGTGCTCAATATAGTTCAAGTGATAAGCGCTGTTGTATCGGTGCTAAATGTACCAATGATGACCAACCAAGCACCGTATAAATATTTGGCGTTCGCTTTTCCCTTAGTCCTTTTATATGAAGCCATTTTCAATCCAATTTTAAAAGTGCCTGTTACGGGTATGTCAGCTAAGGTCGTAGGTTATCAGATTGTTAAGTACCGTTTGACACAAACAGAACGAAAAGCATACGTCGTTATCGTCATATTTCTAATGGTGTATAACTTCTTTTCAACTGATTTAACGTGGTTTCTCTTGCAGTCAATTGTTTTGATGGTTCTGTTGATGAAGATGACCTTAAGTCTTCTAAATGAAGTTGAAAAAACAAAATGAAATTTTTTAACATAATCCATGTAAATAGTTGTACGAAAAACTTATTTATTTCAGTTATGTTAATGTTTTTAGGCTCTATAAATTACAGTGTTTGTGAGTTTTCACTGATAGCTATTTTCATAAAAACACACAGTAACATTTTCAAAGTTCCTATAAAATTAAGTCACTACAACAAATTTATAGGGGGAATTAAAAATATCTTTTTCCAAAAACATGATGTTTAAAACAACTAGTGAAGGGAATTTTGAGGGTTTGTTTTGGTACGCATACTTACACAATAATCGTACTAGTCAATTCTCTATAATAAAAAAACAGCCACTAATGTGACTGTTCGAGTTATATCAAAAGTAAAGATCAACCGTTATTTACATTGTTTATAGAACGATTAGTTATAAACAAGACCACCATCTGTTAAAATAGTTTGCCCTGTGATATAGTCAGCGTCATCTGATGCTAAGAATGATACTAAATTCGCAACATCATCAGCAGTTTGGTAACGACCTAAAGCAATATTACCTGAAAATTTCTTGAAGGCATCACCTGGTTGCATAGAGTCATCACGCGCGACCATTGCTTCGTCAATTCGTTCCCACATACTTGTTTTGGCTACTCCAGGGCAGTAGGCATTGACAGTTATTTGTTCCGAAGCTAATTCTTTAGCAGCGACATGTGTAAATGCTTTAACCGCATGTTTTGTCGCAGAGTAGGTACCGAGCATTTCATACGCTTCATGCCCAGCAATACTACAGGCATTAATTACCTTACCTTTAGTACCTTGTTTCATGAATTGTTTTGCGGCTGCTTGCGTTCCAAAAACCACACCATTGACGTTGATTGAAAACAAGCGATTTAATTGTGCTTCATCAATCTCCAAGAAAGGTGAAACCGCATCAATGCCTGCATTATTTATAAATACATCAATATGATCAAAGGCTTTTACAGCTTCTGCAACTAAATTGAGCTGATCTGCCTGTTTCGAAACATCACCGGTGACAGCGACCGCATCAATACCGTTGTCTTTAAATTCTTTCAATGTATCGGCGAGCATGTCGCCATTAATATCATGTAATACAAGTTTAAAACCATCTTTCGCTAAACGTTGTGCAATCCCTTTACCTAAACCACCAGCTGAGCCAGTCACTACTGCTACTTTACTCATTTAAACATCTCCTTTAGTTAGATTTGGTAACCGCTTACAAATGCATTTTAACAAACCTATTAACAATATGCTAGTGATTTGATTTAAAATTATTTTGCAGGTGGGATGAGTACCTTTTTCTGAGGTCGAATAGCATAAAAAAGACCAAAGAATATTGCTAAAATACCAATAATTTGTAACGATGAAGGTAAAAAGCCGATGATAATGATGTCTAGCAAAATCGCAACTGCAGGATCGATAAATACCATAAATGAGACGACAGTGGGTGTGAGGTTTCGAATACTACTATAGAGCAGTAAATAGACGATACCGGTATGAACAACACCAGTTAATAAAGCGTAAAACCATTGTGTATTTGTTAAATGTTGATAACTATCGTATTTAATAAAAGGAGCAAGTAACACAACTGCTGTAAACATTTGTATTAATGTCGTCATATAAACACTTGTTTTATGGAAGGTGGTTCCTAATAACATGGTACTTGCATAGAAGACAGCTGCCAAAAGGCCATAGCTGATGCCTTGCCAATTTGGTGTTTCAGCTGTGAAAACATCGGTACCCATTATAAAGATAGTTCCGACAAAACAAGCAAACATCGCAATCATAATACCGCGTGATAATTTCTCCCGGTAGATCATTGCCCCAACAACGAGCATAAGAATTGGTCCAATGTGGTAAAGCGAGATGGCAACTGTGATAGAAATTACTTCAAATGCTTTGAAAAGGAAAATCCAATTAAAAAGGTTACTGACGCCACAGAGTGTAATCATTAACAGTTCGCGTTTGTCCCAGGTTTCTTTTTTATACGTACGGGTGAGTAGCCATACTGCTAAAAGGAATAGTGTGGCGCAGATTGAACGAACGAAAATCAATTCAATTGCAGGTAAACCAGTCAAGCGTGAAAAAAGTCCGATGGACCCAAAGATTGCCATCGCAATCGATAATTGTATTAAAGCTATTTTATTCATAGTGCCCCCCTGTAGGTTAATGTAATTTTATTATGTAAACTTAAGGCGTAAGGTTTAAGTTTCAGATAAAAAAATACGGAGAGTATATCTCCGTATCAAGTTTGAATAATAAAGATTGTTTGTATTGCTTATGGTCCTTCGTTATTTAGCTTCTAATGACTCAACTAACTCTTTATCTGGTGTTACAAAGAGGGTTGTTTGATGATCATAAATAACATAACCAGGCTTAGCGCCATTTGGTTTGTGTACATGTTTGACTAACGTGTAGTCAACTGGGACTTGTGATGACAGTGATGCTTTAGAGTAGTAGCCTGCAATATTAGCAGCTTCTTCAAGCGTTTCTTGACTTGGCTCTAAGCTTTTCACAATAACATGTGACCCTGGTAAGTCTTTAACGTGTAGCCAAGTATCCATCTTATGAGCAAAACGATGTGTCAAATAATCATTTTGGATATTATTTCTTCCCACGAACATTTCAGTACCATCCGATGAAACATAACGGTGCAGATTTGGCTTTTTAGCTTTTTTCACTCGGTTATTTTTTGTTTTTTTAGCGCGTAAGTAACCTTGTTCAATCAACTCGTCACGAATTTCATCAATATCTGCAGGTGAAGCTGTATGAACTTGTTCAGCAACGCTGTTGAGATAAAGCAGTTCTGCCTCAGTTTTAGCTATTTGTTCAGCAACAATAATCACTGCTGTTTTAAGTTTTTGGTATTTATTGAAATAAGCCTGTGCATTTTGAGAGGGTGTTTTAAGAGGGTCAAGTGTAATAGTGACCTCTTTACCTTCATCATCATAATAGTTAACAACTCTTATTTTTGACATCCCTTTTTTAATTTCATGCATATAAGTCGTCAATAACTCACCTTGTAAACGAATATCATCCGCTTTCGTTGTTTCTTCAAGCGTTTGGTTTAACTTGGTGATTTTAAGTTCAGCTTTATTAATTTCGAGCTGTAACATATGTTCAATATCTTTTCCAATTTGATGAACTCTGTCTCGACGTGCTTTATCAGCATAAAAATTATCTAACAGCTCACTGAGTGAGTCGAATTTTTTAACCACAGTGTCGCTAGTCGCTAACTCAAAGTGGTAAAAATCCTCTTTATTGTTTGTAATAGTCCAAGTAGGCACGATAGGCTGTTTCATAGATTCTTTAAGTGCTATTAAAATAGCATTAGGATCATTTTTATCAGTAGCAGCTGCTACAACTTCGCGAGCAAATAATGGCGAGAAGCCAGCTACAACTTGTACCAAACGTTTAGCCAAGGGTAATTCATCTGCTAACATTGCTTCAATATCTGAAACGGTTAAGTCTTTTGGTGCAATTTTTTCTGTTTGAGCAGGTGGTAATAGATACGTTGCATTAGGTAGAAGTGTTCGATAAGAGTTGTAGGCCATCGAAACATGTTTAATACAATCAATAATTGTGCCTTTTTCTTTATCTACTAGCAAGATATTAGAGTAACGGCCCATGATTTCAACATAAAGATCACAGAGACGCTCGTCGCCAATCTCATTTTTACCACGAAGATTAAATTTTAAAATACGTTCATTGGGCACTTGTTCAATCGATTCAATCACTGCACTTTCAATATATTTACGCAAAATCATGCAGAAGTTTGGTGGGACTGCAGGATTTGTTGTTTCCAAATCACTGATTTGAATACGTGCATAAGTTGGATGAGCAGATATAAGTAATTTATGGTTTTTACGTTGATTTCTTACGACAAAAATCAATTCCTGTGAATACGGTTGTTGGATACGCATAATTCTACCGCCGACAAGTTTTTCAGTAAGTTCTTGTGTCATAGCGGATAGAAAGAGACTGTCAAAAGCCAAATTTCTCACCCTTTCTGTTGTTTAACCTATTAATTATAACATGATGATAGATATTAATGGGAAGGAAAGGTCTAAAAAGCGAGAGTTAAGGAAAAAATATCTAACAGGATATCAATTTTTACTTGCAGTTCTGACGGATTACAAGTAATATTAGAGATGACTTTAAATAAAAGGAGTAGTCTCATGTCTGAAAAAGGTTTGTTGTTTGTATTATCAGGACCATCTGGCGTTGGTAAAGGTACGGTACGCCGTGCTGTCTTTGAAGATGAGAACACTAATTTCTCATATTCAATCTCGATGACAACCCGCACAAAACGCCCCGGTGAAGAAGAAGGCGTTGATTACTATTTCCGCACGAAAGAGGAATTCGAGTTATTGATTGAAAAAGATGAATTGCTAGAGTATGCGCAATTTGTAGATAACTATTATGGAACGCCACTGGAATATGTTGAAAAAACATTGTCAGAAGGGCAAGACGTCTTTCTAGAAATCGAAGTTCAAGGTGCGATGCAAGTACGCGAGAAAATGCCGGAAGCTGTCTTTATCTTCCTAACTCCGCCAAACTTGTCAGAGTTGAAAAATCGTATTGTTGGACGCGGAACAGAAACAAGTGATGTTGTTGATAAGCGTATGGAAACAGCACATCATGAGATTGAAATGATGAAGCATTATGATTACGCAGTGGTTAACGATGAAGTCGAACTTGCTGTTGAAAAAATCAAAGATATTGTTAGAATTGAACATATGCGTACAAAGTGGATGTATCCTAAGTATCGCTCAATGTTAGATGAAATTGTTGAATAAACCCAACGATTATAAATTGGAGGAATGTCAAAATGATGATTAAACCATCAATCGATTCATTATTAGAAAAAATAGATTCAAAATATTCACTTGTAGCTGTCGCTTCAAAGCGTGCTCGTGAAATGCTAGAAAAACCAAATAGCATGACTTTGGAAAATTATTCATCTGCTAAAAATGTTGGTAAAGCATTAGAAGAAATCGATGCTGAAACGTTGAAAATGATTCCTGCAAAAGGATACGAAGATTAAATTTAAAATTGAGAGCCGGCTCCTTAAAATGAGTTGGCTCTTTTTTTAAATCTATTGAGAAATAGCGTGGCTATTTACTGCCTAAATACTAATATCGTGGTAAAATAGACTGTATGAATAAGCGAGGTGGGACGATGATGAAAAAAAATATTGTGCTAGGTGTTACAGGCGGTATCGCATCTTATAAAGCTGTAACCTTAACCAGTCAATTAATAAAAGCCGGCTACAATGTCAAAGTCATTATGACTGAAAATGCCACACAATTTGTAACGCCGCTTACTTTCCAGGTGATGAGTCGAAATACGGTATATACTGATACATTTATAGAGCCTAATCCTGAAAAAATTGCTCATATTGAAGTGGCAGATTGGGCAGATTTAATGATAATTGCGCCAACAACTGCCAATACAATTAGTAAAATGGCAACAGGAATTGCTGATAACATGCTAACGAGTGTTTATTTAGCAACATCAGCGCCTGTATGGGTTGCTCCTGCTATGAATGTTCATATGTATCAACACCCAGCAATTATCCGCCAAATCAATCAATTATTTGAAGATGGTATTCGTTTTATCGAACCATCTGAAGGTATATTAGCATGTGGCTACGTTGGAAAAGGCCGTCTAGAAGAGCCTGAAAAAATTGTTGCCAATATTGATGGTTTTTTTTCGAAAGAACAAACACTAGCAGGTAAAAATGTACTTGTTACTGCTGGACCTACAATTGAAGCAATCGATCCAGTGCGTTTTTTAACGAATCGCTCAACAGGTAAGATGGGTTTTGCGATTGCGAATGAGGCAGCGTCGTTAGGAGCTAACGTAACGTTGGTCACTAGCGTGAAAAATCTTGCTGTTGATGAACGGATTGAAGTGATCACAATTCAATCGGCGGAGGATATGTATAAAGCAGTGACGCAACGCAGTGAAACGATGGATATTATCATCAAAGCGGCTGCTGTAGCAGATTACACTCCGGATGCTTATCGTCCACATAAAATTAAGAAAAGCAACGACGACAAAGAAGCGTTTCATTTTATCCGTACCACAGATATACTAAAAACTTTAGGTCAAAATAAACCACAAGGACAATTGTTGATTGGTTTTGCTGCTGAGTCGCAAGATGTCGAAAAAAATGCACGCTTGAAATTAGAAGCTAAAAACCTCGATATGGTTGTTGCAAATGATATCTCTCGACAAGATACAGGATTTGGCGTTGATACAAACCAAGTGACATTGATTACAGCAAATGACATGAAAAAACTACCGCTCGTTACTAAAGAAGAAACAGCGTTGTTAATTTGGAAGGCTATTATTGCGTTACCTTTGATTGAGGTGAAGTAAATGCCGATTATTGCAAAGGTAATTGTTGATACACCTGCGATGACTGTTGACCGCCCTTTTGACTATTTGATTCCAGAACAGTGGCAAGACGTTATCCTGCCAGGAATGCGTGTAGCTGTTCCATTTGGTCCACGACAGTTGCTTGGGTATGTCGTAGCAGTCGCTGATGTGACAGCTCTTACCGATACAAAAAAATTAAAAGAAATCGTCGATATCTTTGATGTACGACCCGTTTTGACACCTGAAATGTTAGCGTTGGGTGAATGGATGGCGCAAGATTCACTTAATTTCAGAATTTCAATTTTCCAAACGATGTTACCCAACTTAATGCGTGGTTCCTATGAAAAGTATTTTGTATTGAAAAATTGGGACAATACCGCAGCTGTTAAACTGTTTGAAGGTTCTGAAACGCTTGATTGGAAAGCTGTAAAAGATAGTGAGTTTGTGACCGCGTTACAGCGCTGGATTCAAGCAGGTGACATTGAAACGGTTTATCGTGTTTCGAGTAAAGAGACCAAGAAAACAAAACGCGCATTGAAAAATTGTTTAACAGAAACTGAGTTGATTGCAGCTCTTGAGAGTTTAGGGAATCAAGCGAAAGCACAACGAAAATGTTTGGCAATGTTACTTGAATTAGAAGCAACAGAGTTGTGGGTGGATGAAGCAAA
This sequence comes from Brochothrix sp., assembly GCF_017549435.1. Classification (NCBI taxonomy): domain Bacteria; kingdom Bacillati; phylum Bacillota; class Bacilli; order Caryophanales; family Listeriaceae; genus Brochothrix; species Brochothrix sp. The sequence continues at coordinate 9,128 of NZ_JAFYUW010000129.1, read as the reverse complement.
AGCGCGAGGTATTAGTGATGCTGTCTTACGTTCAGTAGCCGAAAAAGGTTGGGTGACTATTTTTGCTAAAGAAATTGATCGAGACCCATATGCTAACCACCATTTTGAAAAATCAGAGCCACTGGATTTAACGACAGACCAAGAAACAGTTTTTCAACGTATTTTTGAGGTGCAACGTGAAAAAATTGCTAAAACATTTCTGCTTCATGGTGTTACGGGCAGTGGTAAAACAGAAGTTTACCTCCAAACAATTGCCGAGGCACTTAAATTAGGGAAACAAGCGATTATGCTAGTGCCAGAAATTGCGTTGACACCACAAATGGTCGAGCGTTTCAAATCACGATTCGGAAAAAAAGTTGCCGTTCTTCATAGTGCTTTATCAGCGGGTGAGCGTTTAGATGAATGGCAAAAAATCGAACGTGAGGAAGCAGATATTGTTGTAGGTGCGCGTTCTGCTATTTTTGCACCACTAACCAATATTGGGTTAATTATTATTGATGAAGAACATGAAGCAACATATAAACAAGAAGATTACCCACGTTATCATGCACGTGAAGTTGCCTTATGGCGAGCACAACACCATCAATGTCCAGTAGTGCTTGGAAGTGCAACACCCAATGTGGAAAGTTTTGCACGTGCAACAAAGGGTGTTTATGAGTTACTAGAGTTACCCGAACGCGTTAATAATCGCCCATTACCAACGGTTGAAATTGTCGATTTGAAGGATGAGTTACGTCAAGGCAATACGAGTTCATTTTCTACTGTGTTGCTAGATAAAATTAAAGATCGTCAGCAAAAAGGTGAACAAACTGTTTTGATGCTTAACCGTCGTGGTTTTGCATCGTTTGTCATGTGCCGTGATTGCGGTTTTGTTCCTGAATGCCCCAACTGCTCAATTACATTAACCTATCATAAATTACGTCATCAGTTAAAATGCCATTATTGTGGTCATCAAGCACCAATGCCACCCCAATGCCCAAGTTGCCAATCTGAGCATATCCGTCAATATGGTACAGGAACGCAAAAAATTGAAGAAGAATTGTTAGAATTATTACCCGATATTCGTATCATCCGGATGGATGTTGATACAACAAGTCGCAAAGGCGCTCATGAAAAATTATTAACAGCATTTGGTAACGGTGAAGCAGATATATTATTGGGCACACAAATGATTGCGAAAGGGCTCGATTTTCCTAACATTACATTAGTGGGTGTCCTCAATGCAGATACTGCATTAAATGTCCCTGATTTTAGGGCTTCTGAACGGACCTTCCAATTACTAACACAAGTGAGTGGTCGGGCAGGGCGCCATCAATTGTTAGGTGAAGTGGTGATACAAACTTTTAACCCAGATCATTACAGCATCCAACTGGCACAATATCAAAATTATATCGCTTTTTATAATCAAGAGATGGGATTGCGTAAACTTACAGGATACCCACCTTATTATTTAACAGCCTTAATACAAGTGACAAGTACTGATGAACGTAAGGGAGAAGAGACAATTGCTAATATCACTGGCTTCTTGAAACGTGAATTAAATGAGCAAACAATCCTCTTGGGACCTACACCAGCACCAATCGCTAAAATAAAAAATCGCTACCGTTACCAATGTCTGATAAAATATAAAGTAGAGCCCAATTTAAGGGATGTGTTACGACGCGTTTTAGAAACGTATCAAAAAGAAATACGAAACGGTTTGACGGTATCCATCGATTTCGAACCTTATACAATGATGTGAGACAAGGAGACATACATGACAAAAATTATCTTTATGGGAACACCTGATTTTGCAGTACCTGTATTACAAAAATTAATTGCTGACCCATCTATTAGCATCGAGGCTGTGGTAACACAACCCGATCGTAAAGTAGGGCGCAAACATATTTTGACACCAACCCCAGTTAAAAAAGCAGCAGTTGCTGCAGATTTAAACGTTCTTCAACCAGAAAAACTACGCACTTCGGAAGAATTAGAAACACTGATCAATATGGATATTGATTTGTTAATTACAGCGGCCTATGGTCAAATTTTACCGAACAGTCTTTTGGAAGCGCCTCGTTTAGGTGCGATTAATGTGCATGCGTCATTATTGCCAAAATTACGTGGTGGGGCACCGATCCATTATGCATTGATTGAAGGGCATAAAGAAGCGGGCGTTACGATTATGTATATGGCTGAAAAATTAGATGCCGGTGACATGTTGAGCCAATCAGCAATTCCGATTGAAGAAGAAGATAACGTGGGCACGCTGTTTGAAAAATTAAGCATTGTTGGCGCTGATTTATTGGTAGAAACGTTGCCAGCAATTTTAGATGGTTCAATTGTTGCAGTGCCGCAAAATGAAGCAGAGGTAACTTTCGCGCGTAATATTAGTCGTGAGCAAGAACGTATTGACTGGAATAAGTCGGCACGTGCGATTTTTAACCATGTACGTGGAATGAACCCATTCCCATCAAGTTTCACTACATTTGAAGGTGGAAACTGGAAAATTTGGGAAGTGGTTGAAAGTTTTGAAGAAACAACAGCGCCTGCAGGTACAATCGTAAGTGTGGATCAAACAATCCGTGTCGCTGCTGGCGATGGAAAAACAGTGGATATTAAAGTATTCCAACCCGCTGGAAAACAGCGAATGACAACAAGTGATTATTTAAGAGGCTCAGGTAAAAACCTTGAAGCCGGAAAGCGTTTAGGTGAATAAAGTGGGAACAGTCCGTGAAGTATCATTAAGCATATTAGAAAAAATTGAGAAACAACAAGCATACAGTCATTTATTGATTCATGATGCGATGACAAAAAATCATGTTAAACCGATTGATAAAGGTTTGTTAACAGAACTTGTTTACGGTACGATTCAACGCCAAATGACGTTGGACTTTTACATGGAGCAATTTGTATCTAAACCAGAAAAATTAGAAATTTGGGTCAAATTATTATTGCGTGTTTCTTTTTACCAGTTATATTTCCTTGATAAAGTACCCGATCATGCCATCGTAAATGAAGCGGTCAACATTGCTAAAAAACGTGGACATGTCGGCGTGTCTAAATTAGTAAACGGCGTTTTGCGTACAGCGATTCGTGAAGGTCAACCTGATGTTGCGGCATTAGTGAAAGAGCCAATGAAACGTTTATCAATTGAAATATCTGTGCCACTTTGGTTAACAGAACGTTGGGTTGCGCAATATGGCGAAGCTAAGACACGTGAAATTGGTGAAGCTTTACTTGTACCACCACATCAAACATTACGCGTGAACCCATTAAGAGGTAACATTGATGAAATCATCGAAGCGCTCGTTGCTGATGGTTTTGAAGCAGAAGCTCATCCATTAGTACCTGAAGCGATCATGGTATTTGGTGGTAATGCTGCAAATCATCCAATGTTCCAATACGGTGCGTTTTCAATTCAAGATGAAAGTTCAATGCTTGTTGCACATGCGCTACATCCAGAACCAGGTATGCGTGTGTTAGATGCTTGTGCAGCACCGGGTGGGAAAACAACTCATATTGCTGAATTGATGAATGATGAAGGACAAATCGATGCATTAGATATTCATGCACATAAAACAAAATTGATTGCACAAGGTGCTAAACGCCTAGGTCATACTATTATCAAACCATTCCAAGCGGATGCACGCCAATATGGTAAAGATATTGAAGAAGAATTATACGATCGTATCCTTGTAGATGCACCTTGTAGTGGTTTTGGTGTTATTCGCCGCAAGCCAGATATTAAGTATCAAAAAACAGCAAAAGATGTGGCATCACTTAGCGTGATTCAATTTGATATTTTGGATGCACTTGCACCATTACTCAAAGTGGGTGGCCGTCTTGTCTATAGTACATGTACGATTGATGAAGATGAAAACCGTAACGTATGGGAACGTTTTTTAGAAGCCCATCCTAACTACGAAAAAGCGCCTTTATCATTACCAAATGATTTAACAACGTTAGATCAAACGGATTTACAGTTGTTGCCAGACAATAATTTTAGCGATGGTTTTTATATATCTTCATTTAAGCGTATTCGTTAATTGTATAGAGGTGAATATAAATGAGAGCAGTAGGCCAAACAGATAAAGGTAAAGTCAGAACAAATAATGAAGACCGTGTGGCGATTATCACAAACCAAACAGGACAACAACTATTTGTTGTTGCTGATGGGATGGGTGGTCATCGCGCTGGGCAAATCGCCAGTGAGTTGACAGTGAGTTACTTAACCACTTATTTTGAGAAGTTAATGATTCGTATGGATGATGACCAAGCACAAAGATGGTTGGGTCAAACTCTTCAATTAATTAACGAGAAGCTTTTTCAAGAAGGCGAGTTAAACCCTGACCTAAAAGGGATGGGAACAACGATTGTTTGTGCGATTGATATCGATGAGGACACATTAGCTATTGCGCATGTAGGCGATAGTCGTGCCTATATCGTTAATGAAAAAGAGTTCAAGCAAATAACAGAAGATCATTCATTGGTACAAGAGCTTGTAAAAAAAGGTGAAATTTCAAATGAAGAAGCGAAGATTCATCCGCGACGTAATATTGTATTACGTTCTTTGGGTGTATCGGGATTTGTAAAAGTTGAATGTCAGATTATCGAAAAAGAAAGCAAAGATATTTTGTTGCTTTGTTCAGATGGTTTGAATGACGCTTTGACCGAACAAGAGATGATTACCCTGTTGACTTCGAAACTGACGATTGAAGATAAAGTAAAAAAACTAATTGATGCTGCAAATGCTCATGGTGGGCAAGATAATATTTCAGTTATTATTGCTGTTTCTGAAAAGGGAGGTGACGAGTTATGATAATTGGAAAACGACTGAGTGGTCGTTACGAAATTCTTCGTGTGATAGGTAGCGGGGGAATGTCTAACGTCTATCTTGCGCGTGATGTTATTCTGGAACGAGATGTAGCAGTAAAGCTAATGCGTGTTAGCATGGCCAATGAAGAACAACTCGTTCGCCGCTTTCGAAGAGAAGCACAAGCAACCACACAATTAATGCATCCTAATATTGTTGATATTTTTGATGTTGATGAGGACCATGATAATCATTTTATCGTTATGGAGTACATTGCGGGGATGGATTTAAAAGCTTATATTAATCATGCTGCGCCATTGCCCTTATCGATTGTTGTACGTATGATGCTGCAGATATTATCTGCAATTTCTCATGCGCATGGGCAACATATTATCCATCGAGATATTAAGCCTCAAAATGTCTTAATCGATGCAGAGGGTAATGCTAAAATTACAGATTTTGGTATTGCGATGGCGTTATTTGAAACATCGATGACGCAAACGAATACTACCTTAGGTTCTGTGCATTATCTCTCGCCTGAACAGGCGCGTGGGGGTGTCGCGACGCCTAAATCGGATGTTTATTCTTTAGGAATCATGCTCTACGAAATGATTACAGGTATTTTACCGTTTGACGGTGAATCTCCTGTTGCCATTGCAATTCAACAATTACAATCACCGATGCCACTCCTATCAGATAAAGTGCCTGATATTCCAATGAGTTTACAAAACATCGTGATGAAAGCAACGGCAAAAGAATCAATTAATCGTTACAGTACTGTTGAAGAAATGAAAGAAGACATTGCGACAGCCTTAATGCCTAGTCGTATCAATGAAGCACCGTATGATATTCATTCCGCTGATTATTCCGAAACAAAAACAATTCCCATTCAAACAGCAACAATTAAAGATAAGATTGCCGACATTGAAGGTTTGGAAACGAATAAGGTTGATGAACCAATTATCGATCAGAAAAAAGAAAAAAAGAGCAACAAAAAAGTAAATAAAAAGCGCCGGTGGCTTATTATTATCATAGCATTCATAGCCATAGCTGGGATTGTGGGTTCATACTTTTACTACACGAGTCAAAAAACATATGCTGTAGCTGACGTCACTAATATATCGCAGCAGGCAGCGATTGCTCGTTTACAAAAAGATGGTTTTCGTATTGGTAAAACAACGGAACAAAACAGTGATAAAGTTGAAAAAGGCTATATCATTAAGACCGATCCAGAAGCGGGTGAAAAGCTCAAAAAAGGTGACACAATTGATCTCTTTATTTCCAGCGGAAAGAAAGAATTCGCAATTGATGATTACCGAGGTAAAAATATCGATGATGTAAAAGAAGAGCTGGAAAAAGCGGGCTTCAAAAAAGTAACAACTACACCAGTAAATAGTGATGAAATAGAGACTAATGAAATTACTTCGCAAAGTATTCAAAAAGGCTTAAAAATTGTGCCTAGCGAGACAACAATTGAGTTAGAATTTAGTTCAGGACCAGCTGCTATCACCTTGAAAGATTTATCAGGTTACAATAAAAGTTCTGTGAAAGATTATGCGACAGATAATGGCTTCGAATTGACAACCACTGATGAATTTTCAGATAAGGTTGCAGAAGGTCAAGTCATCTCACAAACACCTGAAGCAGGTACAGCGATGAATAAAGGTCAGGCATTAGCCGTTGTTATCTCTAAAGGTGTTGAAAAACCGGAGAAAACGATTGATAGAAAACTGACGATTAAATATACGGGTGACGAAGATGTAGCAGGTGATCCTACAAAAGAAGATGAGGAAGACGAAGGCGAAGGCAATGACTCATCTTCTAGTGAAAAAGAAAAAACATCACAAAACATAAAAATATATCTTAAAGATAAAACGCATAAAATAAGTGATGTGTATCAATCCTTCTCGATTACAGAAGACCATGATGTCACGTTATCTTTTGTGTTAGATTCAAAAACTGAAGGTGCCTACATTATTGAACGTGATGGCGAAAAAATTGAGCAAGATACCGTTGTTTATGAATAAAACTAAAGGAGTGAGAATTTGCATAAAGGTCGAATTGTAAAGTCATTAAGCGGCTTCTACTATGTAGAAACAGCAGAAAAAGAAATGTACCAAACACGAGCGAGAGGTAACTTTCGTGCTAGCGGTATAACACCATTAGTAGGTGATTGGGTTGAATTTCAAGCAGACAACAAAAAAGAAGGTTACATTCGCGCGATGGGCAAGCGAGATAATTCGTTTGTTCGTCCACCTATTGCGAACGTTGATCAAGTATGGCTGTTTTTTTCAGCAGCAGAACCCGATCTTTCAACCACGTTGATTGATCGTTTTCTGGTGGCCATTGAAAAAGAAAACGTCACGCCATTAATGTTCATTACTAAAATGGATTTATTATCTGATGAAGAGCAAACAGAAATCAGAAAAACAACGGATGTCTATGTTAAAATGGGTTATAAAGTAATCATTTTAAATGAGTACAAACAAGAATCAATCAAAGAACATGCAGCAGAATGGCTCGGTGATAATGTTTGTGTAATTGCTGGACAATCAGGTGTTGGTAAATCAACATTTTTAAATTCACTACACCCTGAATGGAAATTAGAAACAGGCATCATTTCAGCAGCATTAAATCGTGGTAAACATACAACACGACATGTTGAATTATTACCTTTTGGATCAGGCTACATTGCTGACACACCTGGTTTTAGCCAAATTGATATAACAGACTTAACACCAGAAGGTTTGGGTTATTGTTTCCCAGACTTTATGCAACAAGGTAGCTGTAAATATCGTGGATGTGTCCATCAAAATGAACCACATTGTAAGGTGAAAGAAGCCGTTGAAACAGGTGACATTGCAGCGTTTAGATACAAACATTATTCATCGTTTTTAATTGAAATACAACAAAAAAAACGGAGGTATTAACATGAAAAAAATAGCCCCATCAATTTTAAGTGCCGATTTTTCAAAACTTGGTGAAGAGATTGCCGCAGTTGAACAAGGCGGTGCTGATTATATTCATATTGATGTAATGGATGGACAATTTGTACCTAACATTACATTTGGACCTAATATCGTTGAAGCTGTTCGTCCGACAACTAAATTACCATTAGATGTTCATTTGATGATTGTAGACCCTGACCGTTACATTGGAGACTTTGCGCGAGCAGGTGCCGATATCATTACAGTACATGTGGAAGCTTGTCCTCATGTCCACCGTACGATTCAGTTAATTCATAGTTTTGGCGTTAAGGCAGGGGTTGTTTTGAATCCAGGTACATCGCTGGATGCTTTGAAATACGTGATTAACGATGTTGACATGGTTTTAATTATGACAGTTAATCCTGGATTCGGAGGCCAATCCTTCATTGAGGATATGATACCTAAAATGAAAGAACTTCGCCAGATGATAGATGCAACAGGCAGAGACATTGAGATAGAAGTTGATGGTGGAATAAATGAAACCACTGCTAAACTTTGTGCAGATGCCGGTGTTAACGTCTTTGTAGCAGGTTCATATATTTATAATAAAGAAAATCGTAAAGCAGCAATTGAAACACTGAAAAAAGCAATTAATTAAGAGGGGGTCTTCTAGTGAGAATCTGTTTATTACTTGGTGGTCCAATGAGTAACGTGCCTGACTTGACTCCTTATAAAGATGATTATTGGGTGGGGATTGATCGAGGTGCTTTCCGTTTATTAGAAATGGGGATTACACCTAAAGCCGCTATGGGCGATTTTGACTCATTGTCTTCGAAAGAATTAGCATTTGTTAGAGATAATGTTGTTTTTGTAGAACAATATCCGGCTGAAAAAGATGAAACGGATGCGATGCTAGGTATTACTTATGCATTAAATCAAAAAGCCGATGAAATCTTAGTTTTTGGTGCAACAGGTGGGCGTATGGATCATACATTAGCCAACTTATTTATGCTTACATATGAGTCTTATCAAGCAGCGATACCAGTTACCACGTTTGTGGATAAACAAAACACACTTAAGATGTATCAACCCGGCCGATATGAGCTTGAAAAGCAAGATAAAATGAAGTACATTGCTTTTACAGTTGTGAGTGCAGAAGTGACCGGTTTGACGCTGGAAGGGTTTAAATACCCGTTAAACAACGCAACGTATCCTTTTGGATCAGCACTCTCAAGCAATGAATTTGTTGATGAACACGGTGTTTTATCATTTTCTGAAGGACTCATTTTAATGAGCCAAAGCCACGATTGAAAGTATCTTCAACATTGTAAAAACACTGATAAATTGCAATCTATAAAACATCCACTACTCATTAGACTAGAAATTTTAGTTAGGATAGACTG
>NZ_JAFYUW010000128.1:0-3918 GCF_017549435.1 Brochothrix sp. | reverse complement strand
GAATGATGACGAATGAAGAATCCATTTAACACTGTTTCAGGTGTTTTAAAATACATTGCCAATTCAGGGTACATAAAACCGACACGTTGATACTCTGCGCGTTTATCAATTGTTTGAATTAATAACGTTTCATCAAAATCAGTGAGTAGGTAGTCTTTATTTTCTGCTTTAATTTTGCGTAACATTTTATATGCTGCCATTGTTAATTCTAAAAATGTTGGGAATGTGGTTTCTCGATGGTACATAAAATCTAACTTATCAGCACAGTTTTTCAATCCAAATTGATAGTACTTGTCATCTGAAATATAATCAGTCAATTCATTCACGGCATAACTTAACCAATGATCATGATGTTTCCAGTAGTCTTCCGCTATGAATATTTCGAAATAATCAACCACTTCATCTAGCCATTTTTTATCATTGTCAATTTGATACAGACGTAATAAAGAAAAAACGGCTTCACCTTCATAATAAATAATTCGAAACTTATCTTTCACATCAAATGTTGGATATTGTAACACGTGAGTATAATGTCCATCTTCTTTATTTCTCATTTCTAAAATACCATTGGCTAAATGTTGAGCATAAGCTATATAGGATTTATCTTGTGACACCTCTGTGTACTTAGTGATTGCCAAGATGGCTGTTGCATTTGACCCCAATTTTATTTCATCAGCATTCGCTTTATCAACAATATAGGCTGTTTCCTCATGTCGATAAACAAGTGATGCGCTAATTAAATAATCAATGCTTTTTTTAGCTGAGGCTAATATTTTTTTATCACCGATAACTTCATAACCTTCCAGCATAGAGTATAGTGAACTCGAGTGTCTTAGTATATTATAGGTACCGATTTTCTTATCAAACGCCGAGAAATAACCATAGTTAAATTTTCCAGAAGATGTAATTTCTTGTTCTAAAAATAATGTTGACTTTTTAGTGATTTGCTCAATTTCACGTTTTAAATTAGGCGCTTTTCGAATGCCGTTGGCTAGACCACCACTGTATAGCTCTGTCCACTTACGATTTTCAGTAACATCAAAAAAATATCCCTGTGTGTCAAATAGGTATATATTTTTTTGAGCGTAAGCATTCACAGTAAAATTAAAAACTTTATAACGATTAACTTTTAAATAGTGACGAATGTTTAACTCGTCAATTCCCATCACACCATTCTTAGCCTCACGAATAAAAGCATTACCATTCACTTCTTGTTCCAAAAAAGATAATGAAAAATCACTATCAAATGCGATGCCTTTTCTAAAATAATTTTTTCGATACTTAGCTATTTTAGTCTGTAGTTTTAAAAGGGTCGTTTCTTCAACATTCGTCACGTAGTCAAGTTTTACAAATGTGAAATTCGGTTGGTATTTCAGCAACCACTTAAATGCTTTATCCATGACGCGCTCCTGTGCTTTTTCATATGATTGTTCCGAGACATGATGGAAAACTTTTGCGCGTTGATTATGTTGGCCAATTGATAAAAAAACGATGTATTTCGACTGATTTCCTATGACTGGCGGCAATAATTCTTTTATCGATTGTGATCTCTTGTTTGTTTGGAAACGCTCAACTGCTGTTTTAAATTGCTGTAAGTTTGTCATTTTTTCCATCTCTCATCACCCTACCCCACTATTTTTATGTTTTGTTATATAAGCCTATATTGATTCCTCAATATAGGCTCCGGCTTAATGTTTACTTATTTTGTTTCCTCTTTGTTACGGTTACGTCGACCAAATACCAACCCTGCTAAACCAGCAAATACTGCTGCCATTCCAGCTAGACCTTTATTGAATGTATTTGTTGCCGTATTTGGTAATGCTTGACCTGTAGTAATACTTGAAGGACCTGCACTGATTCCATTATCAGTATTGATACCTCCTGTACTGTTACCTGTCGTACCAACATTTGTTCCACCAAGGCCATTTGTTCCACCAGGCCCATTTGAACCATCAGAACCACCTAGACCTAAATCAATCACACCAGAACCGTTACCGTCTGCATCTGCATCGGCATCAGCATCAGCGTCGGCATCCGCATCAGAATCCGCATCCGCATCAGAATCACCTGGGGTCTTTGGACCACCATCTCCATCAGCATCGGCGTCAGCATCGGCGTCGGCATCGGCATCAGCGTCGGCATCAGCGTCGGCATCAGCGTCAGCATCGGCATCGGCATCCGCATCAGCATCACCTTCATCGATTGCTGGTTGGATAACTATGTCAACAGAAGTTGCATCTTCCAATGAAGCAAGTAATTGAAGATCAATAACTTTTGTTCCAACCGCAGCACCTGACACTGAAACTGGATAGGTTCCACCCAGCCCAGAGTTCGTTGGTGCTTCTGGTGTTTTTATTTTGACATTATTAACATCAATCTTAACTGCGCCTAAAACTTGCGCACTTGCTAAATCAGTTGCTAAATCAATGCCACCGTTAGCAATTCGATTAATTACGTTTGTAACTTCACCTGCAGTCGTCTTTACAACACCCAATGTCGCATTAATAGTTTCATTTAATGTTCTAACCAACGAACCAAGAAGCGGTACATTTTCTGCTCCAGGAAGTAACTTCAGCTCGATACCATTAAGTGCCGTTACTACGTTTTGTAATGTTTGGATAACAACATCATTAATTGCACCTTCTAAATGCTGACCAATACCATCAGTAAAATCGACAATTAATTCGCCATTAGGACCTACTGTTACTGGAAAATCTGCATCGTAAGCAAGTAATTGACTCAATGCAGAATCGATATTATTCAAAGCTGCCAATGCTCCAGATAATTCGTCTACACCTTTAACTTGCACAAAAGGACTAAGTAACGCGTTATCCAATAAGGCATCAACTGTCTTTGTAACAGTTGCTACTGTCGATGTAATTGTGCCAGTAAGTCCACCGATTACACCTGATAAAACAGGTAAATCTTGCATTGTAACTGGTAATAATTCAACGCGAACATGAGCACCATCGGCTGTGATTTCAACTTGGTCTCTTAATTGTTCTGGTATATCTTCTAAATTAACTTTAAACAATGCAACGCGATCTGGCCCCAATACTTCCAGATTTGCTAACGCTGTACCTTGCATTGAAAGGTTATATGTATTTTCTTGTCCCGCAACAGCACTTGAAGTAACTGTTGTATTTGATAGTAGGTTAACTTCTGCTAATGAAGCTGCATCTACTGAATGATAATCGAATGATAACTTTTCACCAAATTCAATAGTTAGTGGAGATGTAATTAGTCCTAATGAAAGCAGTGCAGTTGCAACATGCTTAAGTTTAATCTTACGTTTGGTCTCTAATCTTTTCTTGAAATCAAATTGCTTCGCTTTTTTCAAATTAATTCCCCCAATACCGTATTAATTGCTAAAAACAGGTGTATTTATCAGCAACTAAAGTTAGTATAACATCATTCAACAGAATTTTCTGTTAAATGCTCATGTTTTTTACACTATGCAAGTAAAGGTATATTTACCCTTAAATTAAACAAACAGTAGTCTGTATAGACCACACGCAATTGTGTTGATACTTTGGATTCATATAAGTAATATTACCTATATTAATAAATCTATTTTTAACTAGTTAATTCGAAAATATATTTTTATATCAATAAAAAATTTAAATATAAAATTATTTTCATAATACCTTTTTGTATAAAACGAACCTCTATTTTAAATACTTTTCCAAACCCTCTATTCATTCACTTGATTTTTAGCCTTATCGAAAAAAGTCCAAACTGAAAAGCGAAGTGCACTACTTCTAAATCAAATTGAATTGAAACAAATTATGTGTAACAGACTACTATCGATAGATTTATTATTTATCCATTCAAAAAAGCTAGAAACGTTGTCAATAAACGTCTCTAGCTTCTTATATTGTTTATGGTTAATTTTTAATGAACTCTTTTAATGCTAAT
>NZ_JAFYUW010000127.1:0-14443 GCF_017549435.1 Brochothrix sp. | reverse complement strand
CGTGAAAGAACCGCGTTTAGCTCTCAATAATAAGGCGATGTTTAAACTGTCGTGGTATGTTTTATCCGTATTACTCATCGGTTATTTCACAAGTGAGTTAACTGGGATTCCTGTATCAATTATTGTGGGTATCATTGCTATTTTCTTTTTCATCATGGCAAAGAGAAGTCAATCTGTTGATACAAAAGCGATTTTACGTGGAGCTCCTTGGGCGATTGTTTTTTTCTCAATCGGAATGTATGTGGTCGTATTTGGATTACGTAATGTTGGATTAACCGCAGTATTATCTGATATTATTCAAGCGGCAGCTAATCAAGGTTTGTTTGTAGGAACGATGTCAATGGGATTCATTGCAGCACTATTGTCATCAATTATGAACAATATGCCGACTGTTTTAATTAATGCATTAGCGATCAATGATGTTGTAACAAGTGATGTCGTAAAAGAAGGTTTAATTTATGCCAATGTAATCGGTGCAGATTTGGGACCTAAAATTACGCCGATTGGTTCTTTAGCTACGTTGCTCTGGTTGCATGTGTTATCACAAAAAGGTATGAAAATTAGTTGGGGTGCGTACTTTAAAATAGGTGTGATATTAACCATACCGACCTTAACTATTACGTTAATTGGGCTTTATCTTTGGTTACTTATAATATAGGAGGTATTTTGAAAATGACGAAAAAAACTATTTATTTTTTATGTACGGGCAATGCATGCCGTAGTCAAATTGCTGAAGGGTGGGCAAAAAAACTATTGCCTGATTGGAATGTTCAAAGTGCGGGGATTGTTGCTCATGGCATTAACCCCAAAGCAATAGCGTGTATGGAAGAGATTGGCATTGATATATCTCAACAAAAATCGACAGTTATGTCAGAAGAAATTTATTCACAAGCAGACTTAGTAGTCACACTATGTGCTGATGCTGATGAAAATTGTCCAATTGTTAGAGCCGAAGTCCCACGTGAGCATTGGGGATTTGAGGATCCGGCACGAGCAACGGGTACAGAAGCAGAACAATGGTTAGTGTTTCAACAGGTAAGAGATGCAATAGGTGAAAGAATCAAGCAGTTTGCAAAAGAAAAAGTGTAATCCTTAAGGGATTACACTTTTTTTATAACGATTAAACAATCAAGTGTTCATTTGCGCTAGATTATTATTTCTCTTGCGACTGAGGTAACGATTGATCATCAGTTGGAATGCGTTTTACTGCTAGGAACATAATCACAATCGTGATAAGGATATTAAATTCTGACAGATAAGAAATTGAAATGTTAAGTGTTTCAGCGATAAATGTAAAGACAGTCATTAATGTCCAACTGAAGGCTGAAATACGAACCGCATCCAGATAACTGATTGTTTTCCGTCCTGATTTTCCAAGGAAGAAAGCAAACAGACCATAAAAGAAGACTTTGATCAGTGTAATAACAATGAGTAAGATAAACATGAAGATAAGCACCAATGTCATCACATACGATGAAGAAGATATTGCTGTATCAAGTGTTTTTACCAAGTCCGCTTTACTTGCAATATTTGCCATACTATAAGGGATTGTTTGTGAAGTCCCAAAATATTCTAAGGCAATACCTTCTTTAAAAAAGCCAACGCCAACTTTATTGACGGGCGTTACCTGCGACAATGAATCCTCATCCATATCATTGCTTGCATTGAAAGCTAACACGCCTTGGTCAAGGGATTCAACAACGGCTTTTTTACTATCCGATTGTAATTTACCATCTTTAACAGTAAACTCCGGAAAGTCATTTTTGATTACTTGATGAACATCAGTGAGTAATGTTTTAGAAACAGTTGTTACTAAATAAGCTGTGGGTATGAACGCAAGACACACGAGTAAAATGAGTTGTGCAATTAAACCACCTGTCTTAACGTGTCGGTATGATGCGATATCGTCGGGTGAATAAATACTCTTGAAAAAACGTTTTAAAAAGGTCATTATGGTTGTGGCCACCTATCTATTGATATTAGTATGTGTTGTGTAAAAAGCATTACTTACAGTTAATAATATCTGACTCTTGCTCGAATTGCAAAAGAGTTTAATACGTTTATAATAAAATTTACGATTTAATGACCCTTGTTTGTGGCTTTATTACGAAATATGTACTAAAATTAAGGAAGTACTTTTTAAAACGGAAGGATTGTTTTATGTGAAGGTGAAAAAAAGTCGGAGTAAGCGTAAAGCACATATTCCAATACGATTAAATATTCTATTCTTTATAGTATTCATTTTATTTGCAGTATTAATTTTGCGATTAGGTCTTTTACAAATTGTTTATGGTGAAGATTATAAGCGTGAAGTGGAACAAACCAACAGTACAACGGTTACAAAAAATGTGCCACGTGGTGAAATTTACGATCGTAATTTCAAAAAATTAGTAGCGAATAAACCTGAAAACACAATTACATATACGCGTTCTACGTCAACAAAATCAGCGGATATGTTAAAAACAGCAGAAAAACTTTCAACAATGATTAAAGTTGATACAAAAAGTTTAACTGAACGTGATCAGATTGATTATTGGATTTTAAAACATCCTAAAGAAGCAAAAAAGAATACGAAGTTAACAGAGAAAGAACAGAGTGAGATAGGGAATGATGATTACTATAAAAAACAAGTAGAGTCAGTGACCAAAGCACAACTCGATTCACTTACTCAACAAGATAAAAACATCGCCTTTATTTATCGTCAATTTAATGCAGGTTACGCGTTAACACCTGTGAATGTGAAGAGTAAAGATGTTACCGATGTGGAAATAGCTAAAGTGAGTGAAAATCTGGGTGACTTGCCTGGTGTTGATACAGCGAAAGATTGGATTCGTTCATACGACAGTAAAACGACGTTACGTTCAATTCTCGGGAGTGTCACAAGTGAGAAACAAGGATTACCTGATGAAAGCTTGCAGAAATACTTAGCATTAGGATACGCTCGTAATGATCGTGTTGGCCAAAGTTATGTTGAGCAACAATATGAATCATTGTTGCGTGGTTCTAAAGCCGAATACAGCAGTGAAACAGATTCAGATGGTAACGTTATTTCAACTGTTCAAGAATACGCTGGTAAAAAAGGTAGTGATGTTATTTTAACAATCGATGCTGATTTACAGTCAAAAACAGATGAAATCATTAAAGAAGCATTGAAATATGGTAAAACAACTCCGGGAACACGATTATTAGACCGTGCTTACGTTGTTATTACAAATCCTAAAACTGGAGAAATTTTAACATTATCCGGTCAACAGTACAAAAAAGGTAAGTTTGAGGATGATTCACTTGGAACGTTTACCTCTTCTTATGTTATGGGATCAGCAATTAAAGGTGCAACGGTCATGGCCGGTTATACTTATGGTAAGCAGCCAGGATATTCTGAAATCGATGAACCGATTATTCTTAAGGGAACAGCGAAGAAAAGTTCATGGTTTAACCGTGATAACTCATTTGCTATGAATGATATTTCAGCGTTACGTCAATCTTCTAACTCGTTCATGATGAAAACGGCATTAGATATTGCAGGTGCTACTTACGTCAAAGATGGTTCGCTTGATATTCCCAACAGTGCTTTTGATAAACTGCGAAAAGTATACGGTGAATTTGGTCTAGGAGTTAAAACGGGTATTGATTTACCGGGTGAAGCAACGGGTATTATTGGTCAAGAAAAAGAACCGGGGAAATACCTCGATTTATCTTACGGTCAATATGATGGTTATACACCGTTACAATTAAATCAATACGTTTCAACTATTGCTAATAATGGTTACCGTATTGCGCCGCATATTCTTAAGCAAGTCAGAGATGCTACCAACGAAGATGATGAAGTTGGAGCATTACAAACACAAACGAACCCACGAATCCTCAATAAAATTGATTTACCTAAGAGCTACTTTGAACAGGTCAAAAAAGGATTTTATGAAGTAATGAACAATACATCTGGCGGTACAACAAGTGGTACAGGTGCTACTTACTTTGCCGGGTTGGATTATAAGGTAGCTGGTAAAACAGGTACTGCTGAGTCATTTTATGCGGGTCCTGATTGGGATTACACATCTGGTATCCCAGCACCAGCCGTTTGGAATACCACGTTTGTTGGTTATGCGCCTTACGATGATCCAGAAATTGCTGTCTCTGTAGCTGTGCCTTGGGCATATGAAGGCGATAGTGACAACAAGTTAAACATGCGTATCGCTAAAGATGTTTTTGATGCTTACTTTGAACTTCAAAAAGAACGAGCAAAAAAAGCAGACGGTACTGATAAAGCACTTTATTCAGACAAAAAAGATAAATAATCCCAGCTTTCAAATTTTTGTGATTAGATCCTGGATAACAATTAAAAAGGATTGTAGAAACCAACTTCTACAATCCTTTTTTTGTGCATAAAAAAACCCAACTCTGCTTATAATAGCTAAGTTGGGCATTTGAATCGTTATTATTGTTGACCTGTAATTGTTTTGGCAATATCGTCAAGGTTCATTGATTTTTTGATGGTATATGTTCCATTACGAATGAATTTTTCATAACCATTATTGCGAAGGAATTCTGTGAAATACTCCGCATCGCTGATCATTCCACTCTCTTTCAATTTTTTGGCTACATCCGAAGCGGGTTCACCGGAACCAATGGAAATATCAGCACTATCTGTCTCTTTTTTATCGTCTTTTTTGCTAGATTCGTCTTTTTTAGACGCCTCTTTTTTTGTTTCTTCTTCAGCTTTATCTTCTTTTTCTAATTTGGCTGTTTCAGTTTCAGCTAATAAATCCTCGTATTTCTTTTTCCAGTCTGCTTGTTCTTTTGTTTGGGCGGCTGTTTTTGTTTCAGGAGCAGCTTCTTTTTTACTACCAGCAGTTGCGTCGTTACCAAACAGTTTAAATCCAAGAACAAACAAAGCAGCTACAAGGAAACCAATTCCTAACCAGCGATAAGCTTCTCTAGTCATAGTTGCCTCCTCGTTGATTATACATTATGCACATAATCATATATTATTTTTTCAACTTTATCGAGTGGTGTAGCCGTTTTAATGGCAATGTTTTCTGGAGAAACACCAGACGTATAAAGGACCGTAATTTCTTGTTTTAACAGTTCGTTAAGATTGATTTGTTCAGTTGCGAAATTGTGACCTGCGTTTGAAGAGTCAATTTGTAAGACGTCTTCAATGCGGTTGATGCGCTCACGCAGCGCACTGTTTTCTTTGAGTAGATGAACAGAACGTTCGTCAATTTCTTTTTCTAGACTAGCAGTATCGCTCTTTTTCATAAATGAAAGAACAAGAGAAATCGCCGCGAGTATTAATAAAATGATAATAAGTATAGTACTCATGATTGAATGGACACCTCTTTTCACTTGTGTATTGGTTTTTAAATCACTCTGCACTAATTATATCGCATATTGTACAAACTGTCATAATATTCCATTGTTTTTATCATTTAGTTCGTTTAGTCTGAAAGTCCACGTTATCGACTTGACAATAGGGTGGAATAAATGCTATTATGAAACCATTCTTGTGCTGAATTAATCAGACGATAGGGAGGGAAAAACATGCGCGTAAATATTACATTAAAATGTACTGAATGTGGCGAACAAAACTACATTTCTACGAAAAACAAACGTACTAATCCGGAACGTGTTGAATTAAAAAAATATTGTCCACGTGACAAGACTTCAACAGTACACCGTGAAACAAAATAATAACAAAATGGGACAAAGTCAATTTGATTTTGTCTTTTTTTATACCTATTTTTAAATGGGAGGGAACCTGTATGTCCTTTAAAAAACAGTTGCGTCAGGAAGTATTGGCACATTTATCAGCCCTATCACAAACAGAACGCTCTGAAAAACAAGTGTCATTATATAAACAGCTTTTCGATAGTTTAGAATGGCAGCAAGCTAAAACGATAGCAGTTACAATTAGCAAACAGCCTGAATGTGAAACAAGGCCGGTTATTGAACAAGCTTGGAAAGAAGGCAAAGGCGTATTCATTCCGAGAACCGTCACTAACGGGCGATTGATGGAATTCTGTAGTTATACGCATAAAACAGATACAAGAGACGTATACGGGCTGCAAGAGCCTTTATTAGAAGCTATAAGTACATCTAAAGACTCAATTGATTTAATTTTGGTTCCAGGTGTAGTTTATCATCAGAATGGTTATCGTATTGGTTTTGGTGGTGGGTATTATGATCGATACCTCGCAGATTACCGTGGTAAGACAGTTTCTCTTGTTTTTGAAGAACAACTCAGCGATAAGGTTGTAGCAGAAAGATATGATATCGCTGTGCAACGTTTAATCATATCCAATTGAAAGAAACAATCATACTTGCTAAGATAGACAGAGAGAGGAGATGATACAACAGTGAAAGTAACAATTAAAGACATTGCAAAAGAAGCCAATGTGTCCATCACAACGGTCTCTCTCATTATCAATGATAAAGGGCAACGCTTTAGTGAGGAAACACATGCAAGAGTGAAAACGGCCATTGCTAAGTTGGATTATCAACCGCATTACTTTGCTAAAAATCTTAATAAAACAAAAAGTAACACAATTGGGTTTATCGTTTCTGAAATAACCAACCCCTTTTTTGCAGAGTTGGCAAAAGTAATAGAAGATGTCTTAGTTGAACAAGGTTACTTGGTATTGTTATGTAATTCATCTTCTGATAGAGAGCGAGAAGAGCGTTATGTTGATGAAATGCTTTATCGTTTTGTTGATGGTGTTTTTCTGGCAGGAACCGTTTCGGATAATGCACATCTATTAGAAAAATTGAAAAAACGTAAAGTTCCATACATATTACTGGATAGACCAAGTGAGTACAGTCAGACAAATGGGATTTTTATTGATGATTTTGCAGGTGGAGTAGAAGCCACTAATTACTTGATAACACATCAACATCAAGCGATTGGTTGTATTACGGCAAATGAGCATTTTAGTAATATTCATCAACGTGCGCAAGGTTATCTCGCTGCAATGGCAAGTCAAGGAAATACACCTGTGGTTGAGATTGCAGATGAAGTGAATGAATACAGTGGTTATCAATTGGCTGGTAAACTATTAGATAAAGGTGTCAGCGCAATATTTGCTTGTAGTGATATTATGGCTTTTGGTGTTTATAAAGCAGCAGCTGAACGAGGGTTTAAAATTCCAGAAGATTTATCAGTTATTGGTTTTGATGATATTAATTTAACGCACTTTATGTTACCACCGTTGACAACAATCACTCAGCCTACTAAAGCAATCGGTGAACATGCTGCACGTCAAATGCTAGAAATGATTGAGACGGGCAATTTAGTTGTCCCTAATACGGTTTTAGATATCGCGTTGAAAACACGCTCAAGTGTCATAATGAAGCAATCATAAAGGGTAAATCGCCCACATTATTTAATATAACTTTAGCTTAAAGCCAACCACACAAAAGTGGCTGGCTTTTATTTATTTCTAAGTGAGACTTTTACGCAGTCAGTGCAATAAAAACGTGCTTCCAATCGCAGATACGCTTTTATTTCTGTAATCCCTTTTCGTTTAGGGTTTTTAAGATTAACAAATGTATTTTCACCGGGTTGAATAATTTTTTTGCACACAACACAGTGTGTGTGTTTTGATTTGAACATTGTAAACCTCCTTTAGGACACAAAAGATTATGGTTATCATTATAGCATAGTAGAAAGAGTAAATTTTTTTATAAATATATCGGCGTATAATTATATTTTATTTTAGTAATTGACAAAGTAAAACGTTTTACCGTATACTGTAATCATATAAAGAAAGCGCTTACTAAGATATGCGGGAGGAATTAAAATGGCAAAAGTTACAGTAGTTGGAAGTTTATCAATCGATTTGGTAGTACGTGCAGCCAAACGACCAGTAGCAGGCGAAACAATTATAGGTGAAGATCTTTCATTGTTCCCTGGGGGTAAAGGTGCAAATCAAGCAGTTGCAGCAGCTCGATTAGGTGCAACAGTAACAATGGTGGGTTGTGTCGGGGACGACAGTTATGGAGAAATGATTATTAAAAATTTAGAAAAAGAAAATGTTAACACTTCATTAGTAAAACGTTTTACTAAAAAAACAAGTGGTACAGCTCATATTACAGTTGCCGAAGGTGACAACAGTATCATCGTTGTAAAAGGCACAAATGACTTAGTTGATGAGTCATTGATTGAAGAAGCGCGTGCTGAAATTGCATCATCTGATATTGTCATGGCTCAATACGAAATCCCATTACCAATAATTGATTATCTAGCAAAAGTGTGTGAAGAGGAAGGAACAAGCTTTTTACTAAATCCAGCACCAGCGGCTGATATTCAAACAGAGACACTAAAACGCATTACATATTTAACACCTAATGAAAATGAGAACAAGTTAATTTTTCCCAATAAAACCAGCGATGAAGCGATTGCTGATTTCCCGGGTAATTTACTAGTTACTCTGGGGGAAAAGGGTGTTCGTTTCCAAACAGATACCATCCAAACAGTGCCCGCTTTCAAAGTAGCAGTAACGGATACGACAGGTGCAGGTGATACATTTAATGGTGCTTTTGCTGTCGCGATTGCTGAAGGAAAAGATATCGAAACGGCTGTATTGTTTGGCAATGCTGCTGCTGCTCTCTCAGTTCAAAAATTAGGTGCACAATCAGGGATGCCTGATCGCGAAGCAGTTAAGGAGATGTTAACACAATGAAACGAAATGGAACATTAAACAGCGAAATTGCAAAAACGTTGGCTGATTTAGGACATACAGATACCGTTGCTATTGGTGATTGTGGTTTGCCAATTCCAATTGATGTCAAAAAAATCGATTTAGCATTGAAGTTAGGTACACCAAGTTTTATTGATGTGTTAACAGAACTTGTCGCCGAAATGGTTGTTGAAAAAATAACGATTGCAACAGAAATACATACAGAAAATGCCGCAATGTTTGCACAAATACAATCAATTGTTGGCTGTGAAATAGAATACATTGAAGTGAGTCACGAGGCATTTAAAGAACAGCTCAGCACAACTAAAGCTGTTGTGAGAACGGGTGAAGCAACACCTTACGCAAATTGCATTTTACATGCAGGGGTAAACTTTTAAAAGAAAAGAGAGGAGTGACAGACCATGGAAATCACGATGAAAAATATTCATAAAGCGTTTGGAAAAAATGAAGTGTTACGCGGTGTTGATTTTGAATTAAAGGCAGGTGAAATCCATGCCTTAATGGGTGAAAATGGTGCTGGTAAATCAACTTTGATGAACATACTGACAGGTTTACACGCTAAAGACCAAGGTGATATTAGTGTTGACGGCGTGAAAACAGTCTACAAAAATCCTAAAGAAGCTGAGAAAGTCGGGATTAGTTTTATTCATCAAGAATTAAATATCTTTCCGAACTTAACTATTTTAGAGAACCTTTTTATTGGTAAACAGATGAGCAAATTTGGTCTGTTACAAACCAAACGAATGCAGCAAATTGCTGAAGAAAAATGCCGTGAGATTGGGATTGATTTGCCTCTCTATAAAGAAGCGAGTGACTGCTCAGTAGGGCAACAACAAATGGCAGAAATCATGAAGAGTTTAATGACAGATGCTAAAGTGATTATTATGGATGAACCAACCGCAGCGTTAACTGAAACTGAAACAGAACATCTTTTTCGTGTAATGGAGCAATTACGTCAACGTGGGGTTTCAATCGTTTATATTTCCCATCGAATGGAAGAAATTTTCAAATTATGTGATCGTATTACGATTATGCGTGATGGTATATCTGTTAGTACTGAGGCGATTAAAGATACTTCATTTGACGATGTTGTAAAAAAAATGGTGGGTCGTGAGCTAACTGAACGATATCCTGAACGACACCCAGCATTAGGCGAGGTTGTGTTGGAAACAAACGGCTTAACTAAAAAAGGTGTGTTTGAAGGTATTTCTTTTAAAGTACATGCAGGTGAAATTTTAGGTGTTTCTGGTTTGATGGGTGCTGGTCGTACAGAAATAATGCGAACATTGTTTGGAATGGATCAGTATGATAGTGGTGAAATGAAAGTGAAAGGTAAAAAAGTCAAATTCAAAGAACCACAAGCAGCGATAAAAGCTGGTTTAGGCTTTATAACAGAAAATCGTAAAGAAGAAGGACTTATCCTCGATTTTTCTATCAATGATAATATTGCGTTGGCAAGTATTCAAGATTTTTCACCAAAAGGCGTAATGTTAGAAAAACAAGAACGCGACTTCACTGGTTTATTGGCTAAACGTTTGTCAATTAAAATGGCATCGCTTGATTTAGAAGTCGGAGCTTTGTCAGGAGGAAATCAACAAAAAGTAGTCATAGCTAAATGGATTGGAATTGGACCGCAAGTTTTAATTATGGATGAGCCAACACGAGGCGTTGATGTTGGTGCAAAACGGGAAATCTATGAACTGATGAATGAATTAACGGAACGTGGCGTAGCAATTATTATGGTATCGTCAGAACTACCCGAAGTTTTAGGAATGAGTGATCGTATCATCGTCATTCACGAAGGTAAAGTAACGGGTGAGCTGTCGAAAGCAGAAGCAACGCAAGAAAAAATAATGACATTCGCAACAGGGGGAAAATAAAATGAGCGTCAAACGTTTTGGAGAGAAAATAGTACCATTTATCGGCTTAATATTATTAGTGGCAATTGTAGCCATTTTAAATCCGGCGTTTTTAGAGCCGTTAAACTTACTGAACTTATTGCGTCAAGTATCAATCAATGCACTCATTGCATTCGGTATGACCTTTGTTATTTTAACAGGTGGGATTGATCTATCCGTTGGTTCGATTTTGGCACTCTCAAGTGCATTTATGGCGGGAATTATTGTCAGCGGTGTTGATCCAATTATTGCGATTGTACTGTCATGTATCATCGGTGCTGTATTAGGTGCAGTCAACGGTTTATTAATTACTGTTGGAAAGATGGCACCTTTTATCGCAACATTAGCAACAATGACAATCTTCCGAGGGTTAACCCTTGTTTATACGAATGGTAATCCGATTACGGGATTAAGCGAAAATTTCTTATTCCAAGCTTTTGGACGCGGTTATCTTTTTGGTATCCCTGTTCCAGCTATTACAATGATTGTGACGTTTATTATTCTATGGTTTATCCTGAATAAAACTGCTTTTGGTCGTCAAACTTATGCGTTGGGTGGCAATGAAAAAGCAGCAATCATCTCAGGAATCAACACGAATAAAGTGAAAGTAATGATATACGCATTAACTGGTTTATTAGCAGCCTTAGCAGGTGCGATTTTAGCATCACGTTTAGACTCAGCGCAACCAACCGCAGGTCAATCCTACGAATTAGATGCGATTGCGGCAGTAGTTTTAGGTGGAACGAGCTTAACGGGTGGTAAAGGTCGTATCGTCGGAACGCTGATTGGGGTACTTATTATTGGGACATTAAATAACGGTCTAAATTTATTAGGTGTGTCAAGCTTTTACCAAATGGTAGTTAAAGGTGCTGTAATTGTAGTAGCAGTACTAATCGATCGTAAAAAAAGTAAAGCGTAGAGGAGAAACGATATGAAAAAATTAAGCATCTTATTTATCGCAACGCTATTGCTACTCAGTGGGTGTTCTTTAGAAGCACCAGGTTGGGCGAAAAAAGAACGTAAAGTTGATGTGAAAGACATCACGATAGGTGTTTCCATTTCAACCTTAAATAACCCTTTCTTTGTATCTGTTAAAGATGGTATTACTAAAGAAGCTAAAAAACAAGGCATCACAGTGAAAATAGCCGATGCACAAAATGATTCATCAAAACAAAGCAACGATGTGGATGATTTGATTCAACAAGGTGTGGATGTATTATTAGTTAATCCTGTTGATTCGGCAGCGATTTCTTCAGCAGTAAAAACAGCGAATGATGCAGCTATTCCAGTCATTGCGATTGATCGCTCGGCAGATAAAGGTAAAGTTGAGACCTTGGTTGCATCAGACAACCGTGAAGGTGGCAAGATGGCAGCTCAGTATATTCTTGATCAATTAGGCGATAAAGCGAAAGTAGCTGAATTAGAAGGTGTTCCAGGCGCTTCAGCGACACGTGAACGAGGCGAAGGGTTCCATAGCCTTGCAGATACTAAATTAGATGTTGTTGAGAAACAATCAGCTGATTTTGATCGTACGAAAGGGTTAAATGTTGCTGAAAATGTTCTGCAAGCAAATAGTAGCATTCAAGCAATTTTTGCCCAAAATGATGAAATGGCTTTAGGAGCTGTTGAAGCAGCGAAAAGTGCAGGTAAAGATATCATTATCGTTGGATTTGATGGCAATGACGATGGTTTAAAAGCCGTTGAAACAGGAAAAATGTCTGCGACTATCGCACAACAACCTGAATTGATTGGTAAAAAAGCCGTTGAATCTGTCAAAGATGTAGCAGCCGGTAAAAAAATTGAAGCATTAATACCTGTTGAATTAAAACTAGTAACAGGTAAAAAATAAAATAACAGGGATACAATCGTAAGGACTGTGACTTGTTGAGCAGATTTTTCCCTTGAAAAAATCTAAACTGTTAAAGTGGACGGTGTCTTTTAAAGTAGCTGTATAATAAAAACTCTAACTTTTAGGGGTCAGCACCTTACGGGGTTTTTTTCTAGCACTTCTTGTTTTAAAAACAGTTCGGTTAAAGCAACAATTAAAGGAAAGTACAAATTAGTGGGTTTCACAAGTAACGTCAACGTTATAGCGACAATAAGTAACAAAAAATTGACTATTCAATAGTAATCGTACCGCTAAAATTAAATACATCACTTAGCCAACCGTAAAAGACGAAACATGTAAAAGCAGTTGAAATGAACGATAAAAACAAGAGGTAAGATGATGAAATTTAAAGGTGCAAAAACAAAAGTAAATAAAAGAATGATTAATAAAAACCAACTATCATTATTCTTGCTTGTTGAAAGTACTTTCTAATATTAGCTAATTTTTGTTGCTGTGTATGAATGGTTTCGTTATTACGAGATATTTTTTCTTTTAATTGCTTATTCTCTTTGGTCAAATCTTGGATAGATATTTCATAAAAAGAAGCAAGAACTTTGAGGGTAGCGATATCTGGCGTGCTAGATCCATTTTCCCATTTTGAAATTGATTGTCTTGAAATATTGAGTTTATCTGCAACCTCTTGTTGCGTGAACTTTTTGTTAAGACGTGCGGATTTAAGTTGTTTTGCTAACATAATAAAGTCTCTAATCTAAAACTGTCATTCTGTATTTACAGAATGACAGTTTTATTAATTTAATACAATTTTATTAATTGTATTAAAAACACTATTGCTTTAGGATTTTTTTTTACAACAGTAGAACCTAAAGTTTTTTCATAGATCAATACAGAGTTGATTCTAATTTCCCGTAAAATAGGTTTGAAATAACGAACTTTTGGTTAGTATTTTTTATACAAATATAAGAGGAGAAAAAGAAGGGACAGCCTGAATATCTTACTATATAGGAAGTCGTAATGTTATAAGACATTTTTGAGATTAGCACTTAAATGATATTTAAATATTTTAGTAAAAAAGATACTAATTCAAAAATGTAACCTAAAAACATTAATAAAAAGAAACTAAGAGAAGAAATTATGTTCCCTATTATTAAGTATTTTTGTTTGATTTTCAATGAAAATAGAAGACCAATAATCCCTAAGAAAAAGGTTAGCATAACATATGGATTAGCGATTCCTAAAAATATATTAGGAATCCACAAAAATATACTTAGTAATATACATATAAGAGATATAGAATAGAATGTTTTAAACATAAAACCTCCAACGTTCTTTTATGCGAATGGGTTGCAAGGAGCTAATTTAAAGTAAGTAACAATACCTACGGCGAATTTTTTTTCGGTTTTACCCATTTTCCCACTATTTTTTCCAGTGTATTTAATGAGGTCCTTGTCATAGCTGCAAGCGAAATATCCTCTTTTACCATAACATTTATCATGATTCATACAACCAGTGTCTAATTTATTTTTGGGCTTTCCACTGCCGTACTTAGGACCGCACCAATTTCCGTATATTGGAATTCCTCTGCTTTGTATTAGTTTTTCTATATCTTCGCTGTTTCCTGACAATGATTCATATTTCAAAGCGAATTCAGCAGATTCAATTAAGTCTTTTGAAAGACTGTCTTTTTTGCTTTGTCTATATCAAAATAGAGAATATCATCTTTTTTATAAAAATAAGACAATAAAAAATCTGAATCGTTCTCTACAGTAGAATCTTCAGAGGCTGATACAAGTGAGATATTAAGAGGGAAAGGTACAGTTATTAGAAATATGGTTAAAAACACAATTATTTTTTTAAGAATAAAACAACACTCCTTACTTTTTTGGGGTCATAAATTTTTTTATTTCATCGGTGTTAATAGTATCGTTTAGAACCTCTTCTATTTCTCCGTTTTTGATCATTAGAAGCGTGGGAACTCTATCAATCTGATATAAATCTAATAT
>NZ_JAFYUW010000126.1:0-29889 GCF_017549435.1 Brochothrix sp. | reverse complement strand
CAAAAAAAAGTCAAAATAGTGTTTTATCCAATTTATTTGGAGCTAAACGTTTGGTTTTGCTTTTATTCTCTAGTACTTCAAACCAAAAATTGTGATATTTCAAAAATACCATCCTGACAAAAAAGCGTCAAACTATTTTTCATCTACCTCCAGTGAAAGACAAACAACTCCTACAAAATTTCAAAAACACTATCCTGACAAAAAACGTCAAAATAGTGTTTTATCCAATTTATTTGGAGCTAAACGTTTGCTTTCGCTTTTATTTTTACGAATAGACTGGGATTTTATATTCCATATCAACGTGCCAGATACCGCCCATGTCCAAATAGCGTTCACCGGATGTAGCTACAAATCCTAGTTTTTCATAAAATAGTACAGCGTGTTCTTGAGCTGAAAGGTATAAACCGTCTAGTTGATCTTCTTTAGCTGATTTTTCAATCGCAAGAATAATTTCACGGCCAAAGCCTTTACCACGGCCTTCTTTTAATACACAAATGCGTTGCACTTTGCCAAGGTTATCGTGAATGTATAAACGTCCAGTTGCTACTGGATGACCTGTTTCATCATCATAAGCTAAAAAATGTTCACATTCTGATTCTTTCCCATCATTATCTTCATCAGGTGAGAAATTTTGTTCCTCAACAAATACTTTCGCGCGGATGTTTTTTACGATAGCTAATTCCTCAGCATTCGTATGGTTGATTTTAATAACTGTCATGGTCTTTAAAACTCCTTTTCATTAAAAACTTGTAAACTAGCAGAGAGTTCCTGCTGCCAGTTCTTCCAAGTATGTCCGCCCTCAAACGTCCAACTTGAATAATATAGGTTCTCACACCAAATTTGTTCTAAGTGTTGATTAGGCGTGGTAAAATCACAATCCGGATTACCAAAGGTAGTATCAACATGATGCTCCTGTGTACCATAAACGTGCGATACTACTAAGGTTACAGGTGTCTGGGTACGACATTTTTCCAGCATATCTTCGTCTAAAAACGGCGAGAATAAACATACTTTACCAAAAGTAGATGGGTAACGCAAGCATAGTGCAATACTTAATGTTGCACCTAAGGATACACCGGCTAAAAAGCGACTTTTCGCATCCTGGAAGGAGGGGAGTTTTAAATCAAGATAAGGTACCAATTCTTCAGCAATAAAACGTTGATATAGTAAAAATTCTGAACCATTAGGATGACAACGTTGTGCTCTGATTTTCACTGATTCGTAGGGAAGAAGAATGACAATAAACTCTTGGAGTTTATTGTCATTTATGTTTCGATCTATTGTTTTAAATAGTCTTCCAAACTGCATAAAATCTTGCGCATCTTGTGCAATTAAATAACGGTATTTACGCGTTGGTTCATAATTCGGGGGATAATGTATAATGAACGGCATCGTCTCATTTAGAAAATAGCTTTGTAAGTGATCCTGTTGATTCGTTTTTACATTCATTGTATATGTTCCTCCAGCTATTAAGTCTTATTTATACTTCATTGTTTTGATTGGAAGATGGAATAAGAAAGTAATAATTGTAATGACAAGCATCGAAATAAATACCGTGTGTAACCCACTGTAAAGTACATCTTTTAATTGAGCAACTGCTTCAGCAGCGATTGGTGCGTGATTAGGGTTTAATAGTTGTGTTAAATTATCATGTGTAACACCTGGGCTTTTATTTTCAGCAAGAAGACGTGTTGTCGTCGAGTTAAAAATTGTACCAAAGATAGCCATACCCATAACTTGTCCTAATGTACGGAACAATGTATTAACAGAAGTAGCTGCTCCCATATCTCGTGGGGCTACCACATTTTGAGCTGTGATTGTTGTCATAGTAATCGTGATACCAAAACCTAGTCC
This sequence comes from Brochothrix sp., assembly GCF_017549435.1. Lineage (NCBI taxonomy): Bacteria > Bacillati > Bacillota > Bacilli > Caryophanales > Listeriaceae > Brochothrix > Brochothrix sp. The sequence continues at coordinate 28,035 of NZ_JAFYUW010000126.1, read as the reverse complement.
CATTACAGCAGAGGCACCGAGGAACATCCAAATGGTTGCATCTTTTGTAAGAACCATTAACCAAAGACCTGCAAGGCCAATAAAGAATGTCCCTAAACCAATAACACGACGGATACTAGAACTTTCAATCATTTTTCCACCTATAAATGAACCAATAATCCAAGTAATAGACATTGGTGCTAGCGTGAAGCCGGCAATTGTTGCACTTAAGCCAAGGATACCTTGCACCCACATTGGCATATAAACATTGACACCAATTAAGAATGCACTTGCTAAAATGGCAACTACATTAGCGAACGTAAATGAAAGGTTTTTGAACATTGGCAATGGTAAAATTGGGTATTTTGTTCGATTTTCTTGCCAAATAAAGAGTCCTAAAAAGAGAACTGCGATACCAAATGCTAATAATACATTTGGCGAAACCCAACTTAATGTATCGCCTGCGAATTGGAATCCAAGTAAAAGTGCAACTAAACCAATAGTAAGTAAGAACGTTCCAATATAATCAATTGTTTGTTCTGATTTTTCAACTTTTTCGTGGAAGAAAATTTGCATTAATATTATTAAAATAATACCGATTGGAACATTGATAAAGAAAATCCAGTGCCAAGTAAGGAAATCAACAAGAAATCCTCCTAATAAAGGTCCGAAAATACCTGCAATACCCCAGGCTGCTCCATTAAGTCCCATAACTTTTGCGCGTTTTTCAACAGAGTAAATATCAGCAATAATAATAAAGCTAAGCGGCATAATTGATCCAGCACCAATCCCTTGGATTGCACGGAAGATAATCAATTGTGTCATATCTTGGGCCAAGCCACAAAGAGCAGAACCAATCATAAAGACGATTGTACCAATAATAAAAATGGGTTTTCTGCCAAAGATATCTGCCAGTTTCCCGAAAATAGGAACACAGACAGCGGAAGTTAGTAAGTAGATTGAGAATACCCAGTTCATAATTGAAATACCATTCAATTCGCTGACGATACGAGGGACGGCTGTCGAAACAATCGTTCCTTCAATGGCAGTCATGAAGGTAGAAACAAATATCGCAACGGTTACCCATTTAACGTGTGTTGTTTTCAAAATCATTCTCCTTTTCATAAAAAAATAAAGTGAGTGCTAATGTATAAAAGCGCCACTACTTATAGTAACATAAATAAGAGAGAATACTTTTTATATTTTTCATATAAATGTTACCTGATTTATATTATTCCCTTTTTCCAAGAAATAGTATAGGACATATGTCTCAGATAGGTAAAAAAGGTGACTAAATGTGAACAGATATAGTTGAAGTGTTAATCGTTCTTAATTAAAATAGAGTAAAGGACAGGTGACATATAATGAAAATTACAACAGAATCTACAATGAACACAATTTTAGAATTAACAAATATTGCGAGCCCTACGGGTCATACAGAGAAGATTATGGAACATATTACGCATCGATTGGAAGCGGTTGGATTAGAGGTTCGTAACACTAATAAAGGTAATCGTATTGTAACTATCGCAGGTGAGGATAATACACAACACCGTTTATTAACAGCACATGTTGATACATTAGGTGCGATGGTTAAAGAAGTTAAAAGTAATGGTCGTTTAGCTTTAACTCTAGTTGGCGGTTTTAGATTTAATGCGATTGAAGGGGAATATTGCACGATTGAAACAGCAGATGGACGTAAATATACAGGCACAATTCTGATGCACCAAACAACTGTACATGTTTATCAAGATTCAGGATCAGCTGAACGTAATGCTGTAAATATGGAAGTTCGGTTAGATGAAAAAGTTGTATCAGCAGATGAGACGCGCTCATTAGGTATTGAAGTCGGTGATTTTATTAGCTTTGATCCACGTAGTGTGCGAGCGGGTGATTTTATCAAATCGCGTCATCTTGACGATAAGGTCAGTGTCGCTGTGTTGTTAGAAGCTTTGATGCTGTTAGCTAAAGAGAAAATAACATTGCCTTATACGACACATTTTTTAATCTCTAATAATGAAGAGATTGGTTATGGGGGAAATTCAAGTATCCCTGAAGAAGTTGTCGAGTATATTGCTGTCGATATGGGAGCAATAGGTGATGGACAAACAAGCGATGAGTACCACGTGTCTATTTGTGCTAAAGATAGTAGTGGCCCTTATCATTATGGCTTACGTCAACATCTTGTAGGGTTAGCGCAAGCGAGTGAGATTGCTTATTGTGTTGATATATATCCATTTTATGGTTCAGATGCTAGTGCTGCCATGAAAGCAGGCGCTGATGTAAAGCATGCGCTTATTGGAGCCGGAATTGAAGCGTCACACGCATATGAACGTACTCATAAAGAGGCAGTTGTTGCAACTGAGGAACTAGTTTGTGCATACTTATTCTCTCCTTTAGCCAAAAACTGAGAAAAAGTGAGCTGAAAACGTTCGCTTTTTATAAAAGAAGACTAAAGATATGTGTTGAAATATGCTATACTATTTTTATGTCAATTTATAGGATACGGAGGAATTCCGATGTAGCGTTAAACTATCACATCAGATTCTAGTAAAAAACGGAGGGTAACAATGGTAGACTCAATTCAAAAAGAAATTGAATCGCGCAAAACGTTTGCGATTATTTCACACCCCGATGCGGGGAAAACAACAATTACGGAGCAACTGCTTTTATTTGGTGGTGCAATTCGTTCAGCAGGAACTGTAAAAGGTAAAAAATCAGGTAAGTTCGCAACATCGGATTGGATGGAAATAGAGAAACAACGTGGTATTTCTGTTACAAGTTCAGTGATGCAATTTGATTTTGATCATTACCGTATTAATATTTTAGATACACCTGGTCACCAGGATTTTAGTGAGGATACTTATCGTACATTGATGGCGGTAGATAGCGCAGTAATGGTTATTGACTCGGCTAAAGGGATTGAGCCTCAAACGATGAAACTATTTAAAGTTTGTCGTATGCGTGGTATTCCTATTTTCACATTTATTAATAAATTGGACCGCCCAGGACGCGATCCAATGGATTTAATTTCAGAGTTGGAGGAAGTACTTGAAATTGGTGCTTATCCGATGAACTGGCCAATTGGTATGGGGAAAGAGCTTGTTGGTAACGTTGATCGTTATAATCATCGTATTGAACAGTATCGTTATGAGGATGAAGCGGATCGTTTTATTCCCTTAACTGATAAAAATGAATTGCTCGGTGATCATGCTGTGAAAGAATCAACCTATTTTGATCAAGCAATGGAAGAAATTAACTTGCTTGATGAAGCAGGTAATGAATTCGATCAAGAAGCCATTGCTAAAGGTGAATTAACGCCTGTATTCTTTGGTAGTGCTTTAGCTAACTTTGGTGTTGAAAACTTCTTGTCAACATTTGTTGATTTTGCACCATCTCCACAACCGCGTAAAACTGAAGAAGGTAATTTAGTAAATCCAACTGATGAGAAATTTTCAGGCTTTATCTTTAAAATCCAGGCTAACATGAATAAAGCACATCGTGATCGTATTGCATTTGTTCGTATTTGTTCAGGATCTTTTGAAAAAGGAATGAACGTTTATTTAACAAGAACGGGTAAATCAATCAAATTGAATAACTCGACACAATTTATGGCTGATAGCCAAGAAATAGTTAGTCACGCTGTTTCAGGTGATATCATTGGGTTATATGATACGGGTAATTACCAAATTGGGGATACGATTACAATGGGAGATAAAAACTTACATTTTGAAAGTATGCCACAATTTACGCCAGAATTATTTATGCGCGTATCAGCGAAAAACGTTATGAAACAAAAACATTTCCATAAAGGCGTTGAACAATTAGTCCAAGAAGGTGCAATTCAATTGTATAAATCTTGGCATGCAGGCGATTATATGCTCGGTGCAGTTGGTCAATTACAATTTGAAGTATTTGAGCACCGTATGAACAATGAGTATAATTCTGAAATCATCATGGAACCAATGGGCAAGAAAATGGCACGTTGGATTAAACCAGAAGATGCAGACGAGAAATTGGCATCTAATCGTAACATGCTTGTACGTGATCGTTATGATAATCCAGTCTTCTTGTTTGAAAATGAATTTGCGTTACGCTGGTTCACAGATAAAAACCCTGATGTAGAATTATTTGAATTAATTTAATAAAAGTATCTTCACACTCGGTTCAAAACGGAAGATATTGGAATAATTGAAAGCAACAACAAACGTTTAGCTCCAAATAAATTGGATAAAACACTATTTTGACGTTCTTTGTCAGGATAGTGTTTTTGAAATTTTGTAGGAGTTGTTTGTCTGTTGCTAGAGAATGAAAGCAACAACAAACGTTTAGCTCCAAATAAATTGGATAAAACACTATTTTGACGTTTTTTGTCAGGAAAACAATAAAAACGAAAACAGCCCGTACAAGGGCAACGATATTGTAGAAAAATGAAGAAGGCTATTTGTGCCTGCTGATTTTTTTGAAATAGAGAGAGGCATTGGCTGTTGTAGTTGGATAAAACACTATTTTGACGTTTTTTGTCAGGATAGTGTTTTTTTATTGCGAAAATTAACATTAAACGATGTGAATAGAACAATGGATCAATTAAATGGATAGTGATTTTAACGGAATTGGTTTAATTGTAAATAACAGGTGGCACTATAGGATTCTTCTAATCAAATAAATTCGTTTCTATGTCAGTAAATAAGCTATAATAAATAAGAGAGTGCATGACGATTTTATAATGCGATTGGGGGAGTAATTGGTGAAAAGACAGTTATGTCTATTTATGATGGTGATGTTTTTTAGTTTGTTAGTGGTACCTGTTCAAGCTGGAAAAATTGATTCAGAAACAAGGACTGTTGCCGGACAGATTGTGAAAGAAACTGACTACATGAATAAGAAACAAGATATTAGTCATACTTTTTTTAATCAGCAGGTGCAGGTTAACACATTACAATTAATGTCTGATGGTATTGTTTATCAACCGGAACAAATACAAACCTATACAAATTTATTTTTCAAAGCTAAGGTGAGTAATCATTTTAAGGAAACAGATGAATATCTAAGAAAAAATAATTGGTTTGTTTATTTTAAAGGGAATGCTAAAAGTGAGGCAGAGGCGGAAGTAATGTTGAAATCCGTGAAAGAGCGACCGTTGGTTAATTATCAAAAAACTAATGAAGTCAAAGGGGAGAATACCTACACAATTTCAGCTTATACGTCTTCTGAAATTTTCGAAAGTGAAAAGGTAGTAAGGATTATGGGGACTTTTAAAGAATATGATAACGGACGTATTATGGGGGAAACAAAGCGTTATATTGAATTTAATACTGCTGAATTAATAGAGCACCAAACTGAAAAAATAAAATAGTTAATTTGAGAACAAAAAAAACCCGCAATATCTGCGAGTTACACAAAATTAGCAAGGTCTCCAGTAAAGACAAACATTAATAACAATCCACAAGCTATTGCAACAACAGCAATTAAAATCAAGTTAATAAACCCGAGTTTTGTTATACGACGTGCATTGGATAATGCTAAGTAGAAGGCTAATATTAAAAATAAGAAACCTAAAACAATTGCTATAATTGGTAATAAATAATAGTCCATTGATAAATACCTCTATTCATATTTTAATTCGACACAGCTCAATTGTATGTACACCTATTCTACACTGTTTAACAAAAAATGTGCAACTATAAACGAAAATATAATTGACGAGATAAAATAATCTATGGTATGATGAACTCAATTAAATAACAGTTTGACATTATGTGTCAAAGGGGAGTAGCGTCGTTATCTTTTAGAGATAACGAGATAAAGTCGTCAATACATGAATTTAATTCATCGGTTTTATCAACATATTTTTTATGTCTAGCGAGACCTTTGTCCACTTATTTATTTAAGGTGGGCAAAGGACTCGTTTTTTTGTTGTTAAAAGTAAAAGCGATGTTTTTTGTTCCCTTAGTAGTCAATGTGAATTTAAGCAAATTATGAGGAGGCGATCGTATGGATGCAGCAATGTTATTACAGTATGGTTGGGTATTGATTGTTTTAATTGGGTTAGAAGGAATTTTAGCAGCGGATAATGCAGTTGTAATGGCTGTAATGGTAAAACATTTAGAACCAGAGCAACAAAAGAAAGCACTTTTTTATGGATTAGTAGGGGCATTAGTTTTCCGTTTCATAGCATTGTTCTTAATTGCAACACTTGCAAAATATTGGGAACTACAAGCAGCAGGTGCAGCTTACTTACTCTACATAGCAATTTCAAATATTTATAGAAAGTATTCCCACAAAATTGGCAAACAAAAAACTAAAAAGAAAAAAGAAGGCGGTTTTTGGGCAACTGTTATCAAGGTTGAACTAGCTGATATCGCTTTTGCAGTGGATTCAATGTTAGCAGCAGTTGCTTTAGCAATTACTCTACCTAAATCAGGTTGGGGTGAAATTGCTGAAATAGATACAGCACAATTCATTGTAATGTTCCTTGGGGGCGTTATTGGATTAGTTATTATTCGTTTTGTTGCAACAGCAGTTGTTAATCTCTTGAAAAAATATCCAGCGCTTGAAACAGGTGCCTTTGTACTTGTCGGCTGGGTCGGAGTTAAATTAGTTGTTATGACATTAGCACATGAAAAAGTTGCGATTTTAGCGCATGACTTTCCACACGGTACATTATGGCAAAGTATCTTCTATGGTGTGATGGTTGTTATCATCCTTGCAAGTGTGCTAAGTTCACGTAAATCAAAGGTACCGACAGACAGTCATTAAACTCAATAGTAAAAATGTATTTGTTATTTTGCTCAATCAGAAACAGCTAATTCCTGTTCTGATTGGGTTTTATTCGTTTCTAGCGATGAAATAAAAAGGAAGAGGGTATTGTTATGGATACAAGTTTATTGCTGCAATATGGTTGGGTTTTAGTTGTGTTGATTGGATTAGAAGTTGTTTTGTCAGCGGATAATGCGGTTGTTATGGCAGTTATGGTGAAAGGACTTAAACCAGAAAAACAAAAAAAGGCATTGTTTTATGGTCTTTTAGGAGCAATGATTCTACGATTCAGTGCGCTATTTGTTATTTCATTGCTAGTAGATATGTGGTATGTCCAAGCATTAGGTGCTGTTTACCTAATATACCTTGCAATTAAACATTTTATTCCTAGCAGAAAACAAAAAAAAGTATCTCACACCAATGAAAAAGAACCTTCGTTTTGGGGGACCGTTATTAAAGTAGAATTATCTGATATTGCTTTTGCAATTGATTCAATTCTTGCAGCGGCAGCTTTGGTTATCACGCTTCCAAATACGCATACCTTTAATATAGGTGGTATGGATGGGTGGAAGTTCATTGTGATGTTCTTAGGTGGCTTTGTGGGTCTATTGTGTATTAGATTTGCAGCGACTAGGATTGTCCGTTGGCTTGGGATTTATCCGGTACTAGAAAAAGCAGCTTTTATATTAGTGGGTTGGGTAGGTATTAAATTAGCCGTATTAACTCTGGCTCATAAAGACATCGCTTTGTTACCCTTAAACTTTCCTGAAAGTGTGGGTTGGCAAGTGACATTCTGGGGTGTTATGATTGTGATAATTATCGGCGCTTTAATAAAGGTTAAACAAACACCTAAGAAAGGGTGAAAGGAAACATGTTGTATCAATTACGCTTGCGGTTACGAAATTTAACACCAGTGCAAGCTATCGTATCGTTTTATTTTGTAGCAATGACAGTTGCCACTTTAGTGTTGCTGATGCCTATTGCTAAAAAACCAGGACAAGATGTCTCTTTTATCGATACATTATTTGTTGCAGCTAGTTCAGTTAGTGTAACAGGGCTATCACCAGTAAGCCCAGGTGAAACATACAGCACATTTGGATTGATATGTATGATGATTTTCTTCCAAATAGGTGGGCTGGGTATTATGATGATGAGTACTTTATTCTATTTGATGTTAAGACGTCGTATTGGTCTAAAGCAACGCCGTTTAATTCAAACAGATGTGAACTCGTATTCAATGAGCGGTATGGTGAATTTGATTCGTGATGTGTTCATTATGATTACGACTGCTGAAATCATTGGTGGAATCCTCATTGGCTTATATACAATTCCGCATTATAAGGATGTTGGATCAGCATTCTTCCATGGCTTTTTCTTGAGTGTTGCGGCAGCAACGAGTGCAGGAATGGATATGGATGGCCTTTCAATGGAACCTTTTGCAGGGGATTATTTTATTCAAGTTATCGTTATGTTATTAATGATTATGGGGGGGATTGGTTTCCCTGTATTATTAGAAATCAAACGTTTCTTAATAGGTCGTAAGAAAGGGAAACGTCCGTTTCGTTTTTCTCTTTTCACAAAATTAACAACATTTACTTATTTTGGTCTTTATTTTTCAGGTGCACTTTTTATTATTTTATTAGAATATCGTAAATTATTTGCCGGTATATCCTGGCATCAAGGCCTTTTTTATAGCTTGTTTACATCCGCCACAGCACGAAGTGGGGGCTTCACTTTGTTAGACTTGAATCAGTTTTCAACGACTACAATTTTAATTTTAATCGTGTTTATGTTTATTGGTTCCTCACCAAGTTCAACCGGTGGAGGTATTAGGACAACAACGTTCGCTATGACTTTACTTTTCATAGTTGCAACGGCTCGTGGGCACAAGCACGTTCATATCTTTGGACGTGAATTTTTAGAAGAAGATTTAAGAAAAGCATTATCCGTCACGATGTTCTCCGGCCTATTGTGTTTTGGTTCAGTATTAATTTTATCCTTCACTGAAACAAATATTCCGTTGCTATCGTTACTCTTTGAAACTGCATCTGCGTTTGGGACCTCTGGTTTATCATTAGGGGCGACAGGTGATCTATCAGTGATAGGGAAATTAGTCATTATCATGTTGATGTTTGTTGGGCGTGTTTCGATGATGTATATTCTTTTATTCACAGCGGCACGAACAGATAATGAGTATGGTTTCCGTTATCCAAAAGAAAAAGTTATCTCAGGTTAAGATGAATTTTATTATTAGGGGGAGAGTAACATTTCAATAAAGAGACTAATAATCGTGATCATTAGTATTGTTGTACTTTTTATAATTGGAACGTTATGTTATAACAATTTTATAAAAGAAAAAACAACATCACCAGAAGCAAACACAGTAATAAAAAAAGTGGCGACAAAACCTAAAAAAGAAGTTAAAAAGGCAGAAACAGTAAAATGGATAAAACAAACAGAACCGGTAAAAATACCGATTTTAATGTACCATAGTATTTCAACTGGAAATTCGTTACGAGTGCCACCTGCTGAATTTAAACAACAAATGGCTTTTTTAAAAGAATCGGGTTATTATACTTTGACGCCAGCAGAGATGTACAAGGCATTTGAGACAAATTCATTGCCGTCTAAAAAAGTAGTGTTACTAACGTTTGATGATGGTTATACCGATAATTATACCGAAGCGTTGCCAATTCTAGCTGCTAACAAGCAACAAGGGACAATCTTCATGATTACTGATACAACTGGAAAGAAAAATCATTTAACGCTAGCACAAATGCAAGATATGATAAAAGATAACATTACAATTGAAAGCCATACAGTGACTCATCAAGAATTAAATAGCCTCAAAAAAGAGTTGCAATTGAAAGAATTAAGCGATTCGAAATTATTTATTAAACAACGACTTAAGCATGATTCAATTTTAGTAAGTTATCCTGTGGGACGTTATAATGAAGATACGTTAGCAGCTACAAAAGAAGTTGGTTATAAAATGGCAGTTACAACAGAACCTGGACTGGCATCAAAGGCTGACGGTTATTTCAAGTTGAAACGCGTTCGAGTTGTACCAGGATTATCACAAGAAAGTTATCAGCATTTAATTGAAAATGGATTGTAAAAGGTGTTGACGTAATTTAAATCGTATGGTAAGATAAATCTTGTGAGTTTAAATAATACATGAAAGAAGAAGTTTCCGCTTCTCGCCTTGTTGACATTAGTGTTTTCAGGCTAACAAACTATTTAATTAAGTCTGTTTGCGGGTATTTCTGAGATGAAATACCCGTTTTTTCATGTTTTTGAACATCATGCTAGGTTCAATTTAATTTGGAGGTGGATTATCATTAGCAAAGACACTACTTTGATCAATGAAAACATTCGTGCTCGTGAACTTCGTGTAATTACTCAAACTGGTGAGCAGTTAGGTGTGCAAACAAAAATTGCAGCGCTCGAACTTGCTGAACGTGCAAATCTTGATCTTGTTCTAGTTGCTCCGAATGCAAAACCACCAGTAGCCCGTATTATGGATTACGGTAAGTTCCGATTCGAACAACAAAAGAAAGATAAAGAAGCGCGTAAAAATCAAAAGACTATTACGCAAAAAGAAGTACGACTAAGTCCAACAATTGATGAACATGATTTCAATACAAAATTGCGTAACGCTATTAAATTCTTAGAAAAAGGCGATAAAGTGAAAGCTTCTATCCGTTTCAAAGGACGTGCGATTACACATAAAGAAATTGGATTAGAAGTTCTAAACCGTTTTGCATCCGAATGTGCAGAAATTGCAACAGTCGAATCAAAAGCTAAAATGGACGGACGCAGTATGTTCTTAGTTTTAGCACCGAAAGAAAGCTAATCGGAGCAGCAAAAAACATGCTGTGTTAATACAAGGAGGAAAAAATCATGCCAAAAATGAAAACACACCGAGGTACAGCTAAACGTTTCAAAAAAACTGCTTCAGGTAAATTAAAACGTGGACGCGCTAAAACAAGTCACTTGTTTGCAAACAAGTCAACTAAAGCTAAACGTCATTTACGTAAATCAGCATTAGTATCAGCTGGCGATATGAAACGTATCCGTCAACAATTAGATAACATCAAATAATCGAAGTCGTCTAAGAAACGACAAAAAATCATTGTTTTTAAAATCAGGAGGGAATTCTTATGCCACGAGTTAAAGGCGGTACTGTAACACGCGCACGTCGCAAAAAGGTCATCAAATTAGCAAAAGGTTATTATGGAGCAAAACATATTATTTTCAGCGTAGCTAACCAAGCTGTAATGAAAGCAAACATGTATGCTTACCGTGATCGTCGTCAAACAAAACGTAACTTCCGTCGTTTATGGATTGCACGTATCAACGCTGCAGCACGTATGAACGAATTATCTTATTCTAAATTAGTACATGGCTTAAAATTAGCAGGTATTGATATGAACCGTAAAATGTTAGCTGAATTAGCAGTTAATGACTTTGCAGCATTCACACAATTATGTGATGCAGCTAAAGTTGAATTAGCTAAATAATAACATTTAACCATCCACTTTAATTAGTGGGTGGTTTTTTTTTGAAACACAATGATAACCTGCATTTTATAGGGAAGCTTTAAAAGCGAGTTCTTTGTTTTTGGAAGGGTAGAACGTTGCTACTTTTATGGTAAAATAGAAGAGCACAGTCTTAAGGACTGAAATATTTATCAGGAGGCTACAAACATGACTTTAAAACATATTAAAACAATTGTAACTGATATGGATGGCACAGCATTAACATCAACGAAAGAATTACATCCTATTACACTAGAAGCGTTTGCTGAATGGCAAGCACAGGGCGGCAATTTAATTATGGCAACTGGACGGTTAGATTTAGGTGCACGTTTATATGCGTCACAGCTGAATATCAAATTACCAGTGATTTCATGTAATGGTGCACTTATTCGTGACTGGGAAACAGGGAAAGTATTGTATAAAAATGCCGTACCAATGTCAATCATGGAACAAACGGTTGCAATTGCCAAAGCACATGACGTACCTTATCACATTTATACGACAGAACGTTTATTAAGCCCTGAATTATACGGAACAATGACACGTTATGTAAAAATGAATGAACAAGCAAAAACAGAGGATGAAAAAACACCTTATACAATTACTCCTGATATCCTTGGGGCATTACACGAGGATGAAGCAATGCTAAAAATGCTTGTTATCATTGAAGATAATGAGCTATTAAATAAAGTGCGTGCTGAATTCCTTAAATTAGATGTTGAAACAGTTATTTCAGGACCAAACTTATTGGATGTTATGGTTGGAAACAGTACTAAAGGCGCGGCAGTAGAATGGTTGGCTGAACACGGTTATCTCGAATTAGAAACAACTTTAACTTGTGGAGACAATGAAAATGACATTTCAATGCTACAATCAACTCCGCAAAGCTTAGCGATGTGTAACGCTAAAGATGTCGTGAAAGAAGCCGCTACTTTTATCTCTGAAGTTGATAGTAACGAAGGTGGCGTTGGACGCTTCGTGAAACAACATCTGTTAGGTTAAAGTTATGAAACATATTGTTTTGTTTCGAAATGATTTAAGGTTTGATCAACAACCAGCATTAGCGGCTGCTATAGCTGCAAAACAACCTCAGGATGAGTTGCTATTTTTGTTTCATCTAAACCCAGAACAATTTGCTGTAGGTACTGCTCGTCATGATTATTTTTTTAAAACGGTGGAATGGTTTAAACAGGAGTGTCGCAAAATAGCCCCTTTACATTTTATAGTAGGGACCGTTGAAGAAGCATTTCAAGAGCTAATTACTGAGATAGGCAACGATATCAGTTTTTATTTTAATCGGCAAATGTCAGGCTTTGGTTTGAAACGTGATGAACAGTTGATAGCTCTTCTTGAAAAAAATACGATACCTTATCAACAATTTCTTGATAGACATCTACATTCTGTTTATGATGTAATGAAACCTGATGGTTCACCATATAAGGTTTTTACACCTTATTTTCGTCAGTGGGTTACGCTAGAAAAACCGGGCTATCATCGGTTAAAGATCCAGTTTATAACAGCTGAAAAAGCTCAATTAACTTGTTTTAAAAAGGGAGAAAAGGTCTTTAATGAGCTAGTAACTGAATTAAAGCCAAGCTACTGGGACGATACAATCGGATTAGAAGCAGCTCGTAAACAAATGGTGACGTTTTTGAAAAACGGATTAGAAAATTATGATACAGCACGAGATATCCCTTCTATTGAAGGAACAAGTCGTCTATCGCCTTATTTAAAAGTAGGCGTTTTATCTATTGTTGAGGTATTTCACGCTGCTCAGTCGACAGAAGCGCGTGGCCAAGCAACTTATATTAAAGAGTTGGCATGGCGTGATTTTTATCAAATGATTGCTTGTTATCATCCCGATGAAAAAAACAACGAAATCATGCCTAAATATCGCGCGATTGAATGGGAAAAAAACCCGACTGGATTTAAAGCATGGTCTGTTGGAGAAACCGGTTTTCCGATTGTTGATGCTGCAATGAAACAACTCAACTGCACTGGTTGGATGCATAATCGCTTACGCATGATTGTTGCATCTTTCTTAGTGAAGGATTTAGGAATTGATTGGCGTGAAGGTGAACGTTATTTTTCTGAACGTCTCATCGATTATGATGCTGCATCCAATATTGGCGGTTGGCAATGGGCCGCATCTACGGGTGTAGATGCAGTGCCTTACTTCCGTATTTTTAACCCAACTGTGCAAAGTGAACGATTTGATGCACAAGGTGATTTTATACGTGAATGGATTCCCGAATTAGTTGATGTAGCGTCAAAACATATACATGAACCGCATAAATATAATATCTCTTATATAATACCGATAGTAGATCATGCAAAAGCGCGTTTAGCAGCCATTGAGCGTTTTAAAAAGCTAGATGAAATAAAATAGTTCCTATATAAATGTTTTCAGAAAGATAATAACTACTAGTTAGTTATTATCTTTTTTTCTAGTTGGATAAATTTAGTAGAGCGGTATAAAAGTTCTGAATTATCAAAAAAATGAAAAAACATGCTATAATTATTACAATAAATTCTATTTATTAAGGGATAAGTGGAATTTTTAAAAGTAATAAGTGGTTATAAAAAAAGGGGGTAAAAGTGTATATGTTGGGGAAAATAGTTAAAGTGGTAGCCGTACTAAGCCTTTTTTTAGTAAGTCTGAGTAATTTGACAACACAGGTTTTTGCAGCTGAAAAGGGACAGGAACACATTACTAACATTGAATTGTTAGATGGGAATAACAATCCAAAATCTGATTTTGGACAATATGAATCGATGCAGGTAAAATATGATTTCAGCTTTAAAAAGGGAGAATTGGTAGCAGGTGACACGCTTAAGTTACAATTACCAAAAGAGCTCGTGGTCGCTAAAGATATTACTTTTGATATTAAAAGTAGTACGGATGAGAGTGTAATAATTGGTTCAGCTTTTGTTGCTCAATCATCTGGATTTATTACAATTACATTTAATAGCCAAGCAACTAAATATGATACATTACATGGTTTTGCTAAATTTTGGGTACGATGGGATCGTAATTTAATTGGTGGAAAAGAAAGTGTTATTTTAGATTGGGGACAATATGGACAGACAACGGTGGGTATTACACCAGATGGTGTTCAGGATCCAAATGAAACCTTAGTGAAGACAGGTGAAATTGATAAAGCAGACCCCACACTTATTCATTGGATTATACGTGTGAATTATGCTCGTTATGACTTAAAAGATATTATTTTAAATGATATTGTAGGTCCAAATCAAAAACTTATACCAGATTCTTTCCGAGGAATATATGCGGATTACACAAGTGATGTTGACTTTAATATTGAAAAATTCATATTACCTGAACAATTTGCTGTTCAATCAGATACAACATTCAGCGTTGATTTAGGTAGTTTTAAAAACACTGCTATTATCGCTTATGATACACGTGCGACTGATAACGGTGAATCTAGTCGCTATACAAATACGGTAAAAGCAACGGGTAGTGAAATATCTGAAGTTATATTTGATGGTTATACGCCAATAAATGGTGGAGATGGTGGTGGAGACGGTTCTAACCCGCCTGACACAACAACCGAGTCTGATACAACAACCGAGCCTGATACAACAACCGAGTCTGATACAACGCCTGACTCAAGCACAACACCTGACTCAAGCACAACGCCTGATTCAAGCACAACGTCTGATTCAAGCACAACGTCTGATTCAAGCACAACGTCTGATTCAAGCACAACACCTGACTCAAGCACAACACCTGACTCAAGCACAACGCCTGACTCAAGTACAACACCTGATACAGGAACAACACCTGATTCAAGTACAACACCTGATACAGGAACAACATCTGATACAGGAACAACGCCTGATTCAAGTACAATGCCTGATTCAAGTACAATGCCTGACTCAAGTACGACGCCTGATACAGGAACAACACCTGACTCAAGTACAACGCCTGATACAGGAACAACGACTGATTCAAGTTCATTACCGCATACCGGTGAGGAGAGTAATCATTTATTACTTTATCCAATTGCAGGTTTTACCTTAATAATACTGGGTAGTTATTTCATACTTAGAAGATTGCAAAAATAAAAAAAGCGTTCACATCGAAAAATTGATGTGAACGCTCTTTATTATAATGACAAACGTTGTTCAGTCTCAGCATCAAAGAAATGTGCTTTACTCATTTCTAAAACAAGTGACGTTTGCTCATTAGCTTTATGGATCGTGCGTGAATTAACACGTGCAGTAAAATTAGTTTTACCGATTTTACTGTGTAGGAGGAACTCTGCTCCAGTTAATTCAGCTACAATTGTTGTTGATTGGATTGTGTAGTCAGGGTAAGCATCAAATGCAATCGGATCATCTTTAATATCTTCTGGGCGAATACCGAGGATGATTGATTTACCTTGATAACCATCACGAGTTAATGTTTTTAAATGACCTTCAGGAACACCAATGGTAAAGTCATCAGAGACAAACGACGAACCTTCGATTTTACCATGGAAGAAGTTCATAGCAGGTGTCCCAATAAAACTAGCAACAAAAACGTTGTTAGGTGTGTTATAAACATCAATGGGTGCACCAATTTGTTGAATAACACCATCTTTCATGACAACGATACGAGTGGCCATTGTCATTGCTTCTGTTTGATCATGTGTGACATAGATAATTGTGTTGTTAAGGTGTTTATGCAATCGTGTAATTTCAGCACGCATTTGCACACGAAGCTTCGCATCTAAGTTAGACAAGGGCTCATCCATTAGAAAGATAGGCGCTTCTCGTACAATCGCACGTCCTAAAGCCACACGTTGGCGTTGCCCACCTGAAAGAGCTGAAGGTTTACGTTTTAAAAAGTCTGTTAAACCAAGCGTTTCAGCGGCATCAGCAATACGTTCTTTGATTTCATTTTTAGGAACTTTACGCAATTTTAAACCAAATGCCATGTTCTCATAAACTGAAAGATGAGGGTAAAGCGCATAGTTTTGAAAAACCATCGCAATATCACGATCTTTCGGCGGTGTTTTATTAACTAATTTATCTTTAATATATAGTTCTCCACCAGAAATAGTTTCAAGTCCAGCAATCATACGTAGCGTTGTTGATTTACCACAACCAGAAGGTCCAACAAAAACGATAAATTCTTTGTCTTCAATTTCAAGGTTAAAATCTTTTACTGAAGGTTCAGTTGAACCCTCGTATATTTTTTCTATGTTGCGTAAGCTTATTTGTGACATGTCGTTACTCCTTTCAAACTGTTTATTTCAGACCTGAGATGTTAAATCCTTTAAGTATATGTTTTTGGAAGAATAAGAAGATGATAATGATTGGAATAACCATGAAACTTGAACCTGCCATTTGAAGAGCAAAGTTACTGGCATGTTGTCCTTTAAGTAATGATAATCCAACAGATAATGTATAGTAACGTTCATCGTTAGCTACAATTAACGGCCATAGGAATGCGTTCCAGCCACCAATAAATGTCAGGATACCTTGTACCGCAAGAACAGGTCGTGAAATTGGAATGATAATTTTCCAGAAAATGTAAAACTCACTTGCACCATCGAGCCGTGCCGCTTCTAAAAGCTCATCGGGAATCGTTGACATGAACTGTCGGAAAAGGAAAATCCCGAAGGCACCAACCAGTCCTGGTAAAACAATCCCTGTCAGTGTGTTTGTTAACCCAGCCATTTGAATGATGAGGTAAACTGGGATCATTGTTACTTGTCCAGGAATCATCATTGTCATTAAAACAAGGTAAAAGAGTTTGTTTTTATGTTTCATTTTATATTTCGCAAAACCATAGCCTGCCATTGCGTTTAGGAATAAACCAATAAACGAGAAGAAGACGATAATTAGCGTATTAATGAGATATTGGAAAAAGTTAAGACGAGTAAATAGCTCAATAAAGTTATTGAATGTCCAATGTTGCGGTAAAATAGTCGGTGGTATTTGCGCAATTTCGGCTTCTGTTTTAAATGATGAAAGTATCATCCAAACAAATGGAAGGATCATGAACAATCCACCAATCGCTAAAATACATCCAACGATAATTTTACTTTTTTTAGATGCTGCATACATAAGATGAAGGCCCCTTTCTCAATTTTAGTTATCCTTTTTGGCTTGGCCACGGAATTGGATCAATGTGATGACGACAATAGCGATGAACAAGATAAAGGAAGCAGCCGATGCAAATCCAAAGTTACTGAATTTGAAACCATTGTTATAAATATATAATGAGATAGACATCGTACTATTTAATGGTCCACCTTCTGTCATGATGAAAGGTTCTTCGAAGAATTGTAACCAACCAATAAGCGTTGTGACAGTAACAAAGAACAATGCAAATTTAAGAAGTGGAATTGTGATTTTGTATAGTTGTTGCCAGCGAGAGGCCCCATCCAATTCAGATGCTTCATAGTATTCACGTGGAATCCCTTGAAGAGCGGCTAAAAAGATGATCATATTAATACCGATTGCTTTCCAAACCGCTAAAATAATTAATGAATATTTAGCGATGGCTGGATCTTGTAGCCACTGGATTGGTGGAATATGCAAGAAGGATAATAAATAATTGAAAAACCCGAATTGTGGGTTATACAAATAAGACCAAATAACAGCGACTGCAATAACGTTAGTGATAGATGGTGTGTAAAAGATTAAACGGAAAGCCACAAAGATTTTAGCTTGGCTAAAGTTGATGAGCAAAGCCGTACCTAATGAACAAGCGATAACCAATGGTACACCTATAACAACGTAAACAACGGTGTTGCTAACTGATTTTAGAAAAAGTGGATCCTTTAGAACAGCGATATAATTATCAAGCCCAACAAAATTAAGGGCAGAGAAATCACCTAAACTAATTAAGTTCATATCGGTAAAACTGATAACAAAAGCAACTAGAATCGGCAAAATTGAGAAGATTACTAACAGTATAAGTGCTGGCATAATGAAGCCGTAACCAGCGCGTTGATTAAAAAAAGAACGCAAAATGGCACCTCCTATAATTTAAACCGAAAGAGCTCATTTAAAGTTGTAAGACTGAATTTAAATATCAATCTAGGTCGTTACTCCTTGATATTTTATCCAGCCTTACGATCCTGTAGGAAAATTAATAAGTTTTGTTTTAAATACAAAACCAGTTTGATATTACTTTGGCTACAATGTGGAAACTTGGCATAATACTCTCGGTTTTACGTTATTTATTTTTTGCTATCATATATTGCTTGTGATTGTTCGTTGAATTTATCCATTGCTTTTTGAATATCAGTATCTGATTTGTAGATTTCTTCAAATGTATTGATAAAGTTTTGTGAGAATTGATCAAAACTAGGTGTTAACATTGCTGGTTGAGCTGTTTTTAATTGCTCGTTAAACACTTGGTAAATTTTATCATCTTTTAATGATTTATCATCAGCTGCTTCAGTAACTGCTGGTAATGATTTTGTTTGTTTCATCCATTCAAGTTGATGTTTTGTATCTGACATGTAATCTAAGAATTTAACAGCATTTTCTTTTTTATCTGTGTAGTTAAAGACAGACCAGTTAGCGCCACCGAGAATAGAAATGTTATTTTCTTTTTTAGGTAGTACAGCAACATTCCATTTGCCTTTTACATCAGGAATCGTTGTGTTAATTGTATCAATCATCCATGGACCACTAACAAACATTGGAATGATGGGTTCATCGCCACCAAATGATTGAACTAGGTTAAGACCTAAGTTAGATGTAGGAGAAGAACCATTTTTGTAAAAGCTATCCATGTATTCTACAGCTTCAACGAAAGGTGCTTGATTGAAAAGTAATTTATCATCTTTTACAAGTTCAGAGCCATTTTGACGTGCAAGCATGAATGGCATTGTTGGTTCTTTGGGATCCAAGTTTAAACCGTATAAGTCATCACCACGGTCACCAAGTTTTTTAGAAACTTTTGCTAATTCATCCCATGTTTTTGGAGGCTCGTTAAAACCAGCTTTTTTCAATGTATCTGTACGGTAGTATAAAACGCGTGTTTCACTGTACCAAGGCACACCATATGTTTTGCCGTCAAACTGAGTTGACTCAACAGCGCCTTTATAGAAGCGTTTAGGATCAAGGTTAGGATATTTATCGATATACTCATCTATTGGTAGAAGTGCTTTTGCTTTTGAAAATTCAGACATCCAACTTGAGCCCATTTGAATAACATCGGGACCACTTTTAGATGCAACAGCAGTTAGTAATTTATCATGCGCATTTCCCCATGGAATTGCTTGTACCTTTAATGTAATACCAGTTTCTTTTTTAAAGTCATCTGCAATTGTTTTAAATTGAGTGGCTTCATCACCCATTGCCCAAACACTTAGTACATCTTTATCACTATCGCTGGATGAAGCCCCTTTACCGCAACCACTTAATACAAGAACTGCACTTGCCAAAACAACAAAAAAGAATACCCCAAATTTCTTCATAAAACTCTCCTCCTGAAATGTAATTGTCTTAGTGAAACGTTTCGCTAAAATCATCTTACCTTAAAAAGTAAGCGGTTGCAAGTTTTATTTTTTTGCACTTGATTATGCTTTTGATATAGTTTATGCTTAACATGTATAAGTGAAACGTTTCGATAATCGTACGATAATACAAAAGTTAATCTAGGAGGAATGAATGATGGAAAATAAAAAATTACAAGTGTTATTAAGTAAAATGACGGTAAAACAAAAGGTTGCACAGCTATTACAATTAAATCCCTTTTACTTTGAAGCGGATCGTAATGAAGAACAAATTACAGGACCAATGACTGATTTACATGTCACAGAAGAAGAAATTGGTTTGGTA
Organism: Brochothrix sp.; assembly: GCF_017549435.1. Classification (NCBI taxonomy): domain Bacteria; kingdom Bacillati; phylum Bacillota; class Bacilli; order Caryophanales; family Listeriaceae; genus Brochothrix; species Brochothrix sp. The sequence goes on along the minus strand of NZ_JAFYUW010000126.1, from coordinate 7,942 downwards.
GGCTCTATTTTAGGTGTACCAGATGCCGAAAACGCACGTAAAATTCAAAACCAACATTTAACAACTGATCCTAATAAAATTCCGCTTCTATTTATGATAGATGCGATTCACGGTTATAAAACAATTTATCCTATTCCATTAGCAATGGCAGGAACATTTAATCCAGCAATAGTAGAAGAAACAGCAAGTATGTCCGCATATGAAACAAGTACACAAGGGCATCATGTTACATTTTCACCAATGGTTGATCTTGTTCGTGATGCGCGTTGGGGTCGTGTAATGGAAGCTTCAGGTGAAGATGTTTATGTCAATCAAGAAATGGCACGCGCATTTGTTCGAGGTTACCAAGGACCAGCAAACGAACTTCATGGCAATCAAGAAAAAATCGCTGCCTGTGTCAAACATTTTGCCGGCTACGGTATGGTTGAAGGCGGACGTGAGTACAACACGGTTGATTTATCACGTAAAGAACTCTTCCAAAATCATTTGCCAGCATATGAAGCGGCATTAGATGAAGGTGCAAAATTAGTAATGAGTGCATTCAACTTATTTGAAGGCGTACCAGTTAGTGCGAATACATATATCTTCCGTGATATTTTACGTGAACGATTAGCATTCGAAGGGGTAACAATTTCTGACTGGGGTGCAGTTAAAGAGTTGGTTTATCATGGTGTGACAGGTGGTAAAGAGGGTGCAGCAGAATTAGCACTTAAAGCTGGTATTGATATTGAAATGATGTCTTCATGTTATATCGAGTATTTAGAAGTTTTAGTGGAACGTGGTGAAATTGAAACAGCTATCCTTGATGAAGCGGTCTTGCGTATTTTAACATTAAAAAATGACTTAGGATTATTCGAAAATCCTTACCGTGGTCTTGATTTAGAAAATAAAGAGTTATCAGAAGAACATTTGGATATCGCACGTCGTGCTGCAGAAGAAAGTTTTGTACTACTGAAAAATGATGAGCAAACATTGCCTTTGAATACTGAAGCGAAAGTAGCTTTAGTTGGGCCATTTGCTGAAAGTGATGATTTATTAGGCGGTTGGGTTATTTTTGGTAAACGTGATGAAACACCAGTTTTAGCGACGAAATTCAAAGAAACATTCACCAATGCCACAGTTGTTCCAACTGCAGATCATCAAACAATTACCGATGCGGAAATTGCAGAAGCAGTAGCAGCAGCAAAACTAAGCGATTCAGTTGTCTTAGCAGTTGGTGAAACAAGTGATGAGTCAGGTGAAGCAAGCAGCCGTTCAAATATTCAATTAGCAGCAGCACAACAAAAATTAATCAAAGCGGTCGCAGAAGTGAACGAAAATATTACATTGGTTATTTTCAATGGTCGACCGTTAGAATTAACAGGTATTGAAGCCTATGCAAAAGCAATATTAATCGCTTGGTTCCCAGGTTCTGAAGGTGCGAATGCATTAACTCGTGTGTTAAGCGGTAAAGTAGCGCCGTCTGCTAAGTTAACGATGTCGTTTCCTCGAGCAGTTGGTCAAGTACCGATTTATTACAACCAACTTCCAACAGGGCGTCCAGTTGATGCAGCAGATGCTGATGCAGCCTTTGCTTCAAGCTATTTAGACGTTGCTAACACGCCATTATATCCGTTCGGTTATGGCTTAAGTTATGGTGAATTAACAATTACAGACTGGTCAATTGCCAACACACAATTGCAAAAAGATGAAGCAGTTAGTATTGAAGTAACTGTTGCAAATACAGGTACAACGACAACATCTGATGTTGTACAATTATATATGAACGATCCAATTGCAGCGGTCAGTCGTCCTATTAAGGAATTGAAACGTTTCCATAAGTTAACAATGGCACCACAAACAACAGCAACAATTACGTTAACACTTCCTTATAAAGAATTAGGTTATTATGATTCACAAACGAATTATCGCATAGATGCAGGCGAATTGCATTTTACTGTTGGGTTCGATTCAGCACATGTATCTGAACGCAAAACACTGACAGTTAAGGAAGGGAGCTAAGCGTATTGACATACAAAAAAGCAGCGAATCACTTAAAAGCGGCGGACATGAATGTCTATCTGTACGACAATGGTGGCATTCAGGCCATTCAAGCAGATAATATTTTGCTTAATCAAGTTGTATTACATCCTTTTGATGAACCATTACAACAAATTTATTTACGTCAGTATAATGATGAAACAATCAGCTATGTCCCTTTGTTGACTCACACTTGTGAAATCGCGATTGAGTCAAAAGCAGTCACATATACTGGTAGAATAGATAATCAATCTTATACAGTACGATTGAGTTTGCATGAACATGGCTATTTTTATGATGTAGCAATTGCAGGTCTTTCACAAACAGCGGATTTAGTCTTTTCGCAAGATTTAGGTTTAGCTGAAGAAGGGGCATTGCGTAGTAATGAAGCTTATACATCACAATACATCGATATCCGTGCAGTAGAAGCAGAAAGTGGTTACCGTTTATTAGCCAAACAAAATCAGGCTCAAAATGGTGCCTTCCCACAAATTGAAGTCGGCAGTTTTCAACCTACCGTTGCATATGCAACGGATGGGTTTGATGTATATGGTTTGTCATATAAACAAACAGGCGAACTTTCGGGGTTAAAACAACCCAAATTAGCAAGTCGTATCTACCAATATGAAATGTCACAATTATGGTTGCAGACAGAAACGTTTAAACCAAATGAAGCTGTGAATGCTACTTTTTATGTATGGTATAAAAAAGATATAGGTCAACACGCAAGTGAAACCATCGATGCTGATCTTTTACAAACAACTTATAGAGAGTTAATAAAGGGTGAAGTAGCTCAAACAAAAACAGCAGGATTTAAGATGCCAATCACTCATTTAGCAGGTAAATCATGGAGTAACGAAAAGATTGATAGTCGATATGAAACAATTGTAACACCTGAACGAAATAGTGATGAAGCCTATTTATCTTTCTTTACAGCTGAGCATAGCCATGTTGTAACGCTCCAAAAAGAATTATTGGTTGCTCGTCAGCACGGGCACGTCCTCCTAGATAAAGTCGATGTTTTAAAACCGCAACACACATTAGCGACAACTTCTTGGATGACGGGTGTATTTAACTCACAGGTGGTTCAAGGTAATACCAATTTAAATAAGTGGCTCACACATTCACGTAATCCTTTAAATATTTTACGTAATAGTGGTCAGCGTATTTATTTGAAAACAACAACGGGTTTACAATTATTAACAATGCCAACGTTATTTGAAATGGGTGCAAACTATACGCGCTGGTTCTATCAATTAGACAATGACGTACTAGTTGTTACAAACGAAGTAACCAGTGAAAGTAAGGAAATTCGTTTAACCATTACATCTGAAAATAAGTTATCTTATTCATTTGTGATAACAACCAATCATTCGTTTGGTGCGAATGAGCATGAAGAAAATTGCGCTGTTGATAGTGTAGAAGAAACTAATGCTATTCTATTCAATGTGAAGGGTTTGCCTCGATATGCGTTACTATTTGATGGTTCTCAAGTTAAAATGAAAACGAACAGTGACTATTTTGTGGAAGGAATGGCAGCAGAAGCTGATTTAACAGTGCTCGAAACAACGCCACAAACAGAGTTTGTATTGACTCTGCAGACTGGTGATCGCGAGGGATTGCCTCAAGCAGGTACATTTATAGAAGAACAAGCGAAGATAACTGCTTATTATAAAGGTTTAGTGAATGACTTAGCGTTTGAAACACCAACAGCGTTAGCGACAACATTAAATCTTACAACTTTCTGGTACACACACAATATGCTTGTACATTATGCGTCACCGCATGGTTTAGAACAATACAGTGGCGCTGCTTGGGGAACACGTGATGTTTGCCAAGGTCCGTTTGAATTTTTCCGTACGTTCAATAATAAAGAAGCCATGAAGAGTATTCTTCGCGAATTGTACTCACATCAATATGAACAAACGGGTGATTGGCCACAATGGTTTATGTTTGATGATTACCGCGAAATTCAACAAGAAGAAAGCCATGGCGATATTATAGTATGGCCTTTGAAAATTATTGGTGATTATTTACAACAAACAGGAGATATTGCCTTTTTAGATGAAGTTTTACCTTATACGGATAATCATACATTTAAACAAACAACAGGTGATACATTACGAGCGCATATGGATAAAGCCATTGCAACCATTGAGTCACATTTTATGCCAGGAACCTTCTTATCTAATTACGGTAATGGGGATTGGGATGATACGTTACAACCCGCAAGTGTTGCAATCAAAGAGCGACTTGTTTCATCTTGGACAGTCACATTAACATACCAAGTATTTAAAACATTAGCTGAAGTATTACCAGACAATAAAAAAGTTAGCGCATTAGCTGCTGGAATCAAAGCTGACTTTGAAAAATACTGTTTAGCGACAGATGATGTCATTCCTGGCTTTCTTGAATTTGAAGAAACAGGCCATGTGACCCCACTCATCCATCCGACAGATACGAAGACAAATATTTCTTATCGTTTGATACCACTCACGCGTAGTATTATTGCAGGACTTGTGAGCAAGGAACAAGCAGAAAAACAATTGGCACTTATTAAAAAAGAATTGCATTTTGAAGACGGTGTACGTCTCATGAATCACCCAGCACAATACCAAGATGGTATTTCACAATACTTTAAGCGAGCAGAGCAAGCGGCTAACTTCGGACGAGAAGTAGGGTTAGCATATCTCCATGCCCATATTCGTTATGTTGAAGCATTGGTTGCAATGGGTGAAACCACAGCTGTCACTGAGTTGTTACGTATTAATCCAGTTGTGGTTCATGAAACAGTAGCGTCAGCATTGCCACGTCAAAGAAATGCGTATTTTAGCAGCTCTGATGCGCAATTTATCAACCGCTATGATGCAGCTGAAAACTTCGACAAACTACGTACAGGTGATATTGCAGTTGCTGGCGGCTGGCGTGTCTACTCAAGTGGACCAGGTATTTATCTGCATCAATTGATCAGTCAATGTGTTGGCTTGCGTGAAACTGCCACATCCTATGTGTTTGATCCTGTTCTTGATTTAAAGGAATTGCCACTAAAAGTGACACAATCACTTGCAAATCGACCTGTTCATATTAGTATTGAAGCAGGGGGTCAGACGAGCTTAGTAGTGAACGATTCTGAAATTGTGACAAAGGCAACAACCGGAATTTATCGAAATTCAGGGATAACGCTAGAAAAAAGTATGATAGATAGTATACTTAAAGAAGATGATAATCACATCACACTTGTGATTTCGCAGTGAGAGGTAAGGTGAACAAAGTATGGTAGGGATCAAAGACATTGCAAAGAAAACCGGTTATTCAATATCGACGATTTCTTATGCTTTGAACAACAGTCATAAAGTTTCGGAAGCGACACGCGCAATCATCATCAAAGCAGCAGATGAGTTACACTATGTGCCTAACAATGCTGCACGTACGCTCAAACGAAATCAATCCAACATTATCGGTGTGTTTTTAGCAGATTATAGCGGGGCTTTTTATGGTGAGCTTTTGCATGGCATTAAGTTGCAATTGCAAAAAGAAAACTACGAAATGATCGTTTGTAGTGGTGAACAATCGCACCGATTTATTCCTGAAAAATTAATTGATGGGGCGATTATATTGGATGCTGCTTTTGATGATGATGAAATTTTAAGGCTGGCGGATCTTGATAATAATATCGTTACCATGGATCGTGATATTGTTCACCCTCGCATCGGCACAGTTTTATTGGATAATGAGGGCGGCACTAATGCCGCTTTAACGCAGTTAGGTCAATATGATGAGTTACCTCTTTATATTGTGACTGGACCAGAAGCTTCTTATGATAGCCAATCGCGTTATAAGACAGCGAAGCGTTGGGCAAGTGAAAATAAACGTGAGGTTAATTGGATTGATGGCGACTTTTCACGCAAATCTGGTCAACGAGCAGCGCGACAAATTTTAAGTGAAAATAGTCGTTATCCTATTACTGTTTTTTCTTTTAATGATGAAATGGCAGTCGGCATGTATAAGGTATTTGCTAAAACTGATTTGTTAATTGGTCGAGATATTAAAATGGTCGGTTTTGATAACATTGAAATTGCTTCGTTTTTAACACCACGACTGACGACGATTGGTTACTCAAAATACCATTGGGGTATTGAAGCGGCTAAACAGATTGTAGCAATCATTCAAAATGAAGATGCCGCACATAAAAAAGTATATACAAGCCTTATTACAGGCGAATCGCTGGAAAAGGAGAGTTAGTAGATGGCGCTTTTAAAATTAAATTTTTATTCTCATAAACTTGGTATGGCAACCAATGTTAACGTGTTATTTCCAGAACAAGCAACAGATGATGACCTGCAGTTAGTGTATTTACTACATGGTTTGTCTGATGACAGTAATGCGTGGTTAAACAACTCATCTGTCGCACGCTATATCATGGGGAAACCGATTGTTGTGGTGATGCCAGAAGTGGGGCGTAGTTTTTATCATGATATTGGTGAGGGTGCTAACTACTATAGCTATCTTTCTGAAGAACTACCAGCACAAGTAGCCTATTTCTTAAACAGAACGATTCCTGCTGAACGTACACATGTCATGGGCTTATCTATGGGTGGATTTGGTGCGTTGAAATGGGGATTAAATCAAGCCGAGAAATTTGCAACAGTGGTTAGTTTTTCGGGGGCAATGTATTTAGATGAATTGTGGAAAAATGATAGTGGGCGTAATACTGAATTCACACGTCTTTTTGGCAAACCTGAAAACATCCCGCTAAGTATAAATGATCTTGAACACGCTTATTGTCACGCTGAAAAAGTAAATCCCCAATTAGTCGTAAGACAATACTGTGGGGATCTCGATTTTCTCTATGCTTACAATCGTAAATTAGAAGCATTTGCGCAAAGTCGATCACTGGATTATCGTTTTTCACTTGGAATAGGCGAGAATCAAACATGGTCTTATTGGGATAAAAGTTTAGAAGAAATATTGGATGGACTTTTTAATAAGTGAAAAAATAAGATGAGAAATATTAGCAAGGTATCCAATTAAATTATCGAATAGTTAAATAATAAACTTTTAGGGTTGCAAATGATTTTGCAACCCTTTTCTGTGACTATGCTACTACAATAAAAAAATCACTACAGGATTGGCAGTAGTATTGTTAATGGAAGGCAAGTTGACAATCGTGAGTTTTAATATGAAGTAAATTAAGGCGAACATCCACATGTATGAATAAAACCTCGATAAAAGTTGGTTACATGGACTAAGTTATTAAAGTAATTAAATTTCAATAACTATCAAAAAATATGATTAATGATAGATAGTAGCGTGTAAAAGGCTTTAAAGGTAATCTGATAGTGTTCAAGATAAACTTTAAGAAGCGAAGGAATGAACGGTAAATGGAATTATGAACTGAAAGGTTAGTCACCAAAGGAAAGTTAGAACAGCGTTGTATATAATCGGGTAAGCAGAGTAATGAGTGAGAAGACCATAATGTAGAGAAGTTAGCTGTAGTGGTGAAAAATAGCAATTTAGATTGTATACAAAAAATAGTTGTGATAACCAATTAATAAAGCCTCACCAAGTATAAATTAAAGCAAGTAAGAGGGAAATTTGTTGGTTTATTTTTTTTAAATGTATTTATTTTGGAAATAATGTTATTACTTATGACTTTTAAATAGACAACTAAATTAATTTGCGATAAAACACCTATATAATAGGTGAAAATGATTTAGCTCTATTTTAAAAAATTTGCGAATATATATAATGTTATATGTTTTTTATTTACCATTGACTTAACGTGAAAGCTTTCGTTATAATTAGAAACATATTGTGTATTTAGAAAAGGTATCGAATCGTTTGAAAATGCAACTTTATTTTAATAAATGAGCTAGTTTAAATGAAGTGAATTGTTATTTATGAATAGTATTTTATGATTATT
>NZ_JAFYUW010000125.1:0-22906 GCF_017549435.1 Brochothrix sp. | reverse complement strand
TAGAGATAGATATTAAAAAGCTTATAAAACCGCTGTTTATTGCATATTTTTTATTTTTGCTCTGCTTTTCGAACAATAAAATGATAGCGTATTCAGTCTGTCGTTAGTAAACACCTCACAAGCAAATTTATTTTCCAATGATTTGGTCGTTTTTGCTCTTTAGTTAAATAAAGTGAAATTTATTCTGAATTGAACGGATGCTTTTCCCGAAAATACAGTTATTCTATTATCACAGGCAGTCATTAGTCATTAAATTGTTATTTAAAACGCGAGAATTAGTAAATAAGACACACCTTTTCTAACTCAACGCTTTTAATATTAGTGATTTAAGATTATAATTAAAGCATAATAGAAATATTTTTTAATCAATATAAAATAACAAGAAAAGGGATGATTTGAATGATAGGTTGCAGTAGTTTTACACTAACATCAAAAGATAACAAACATTTACTTTCTCGAACAATGGACTTTGGAATAGAAATGGCGGAACAAGTTGTTTTTGTTCCACGCAACAAAACATTTGATTTAACTTATACAACGTCAGATTCAACAACATCAAAATTTGCTTTTATCGGTATGGGGCAAATTTTAAATAATTCACCGATTCTTTTTGATGGTATTAATGAAAAAGGTCTTATGGGAGCAACCCTCTATTTTCCAGGTTATGCAACTTATAAAGACGCAGCAGCAGACGAAACACTCGCAATTTCTCCTGATAAAGTTATCCCCTACATATTATCGCAAGCAACAACGGTCGAAGATGTCAAAACACAGTTACTAGAATCTATTACACTTATTAATGATACCAACCCCATTATCAGTAAATTGCCACCTCTACATTTTATCTTTTCTGATAAAACAGGAGCAACAATTATTGTTGAACCGATGCCCAATGGTTTAAATATCATTGAAGATTCTATCGGGGTGATGACGAATAGTCCTGACTATTCTTGGCACGAAACAAATTTACGCAACTACATCACAGTGACACCTCACCAACATGAACCGATTACTCTGGCAAATAAAGAACTGTCAGCTTTCAGTCAAGGATCAGGTACATTTGGTTTACCAGGTGACTATACCCCTCCTGCTCGTTTTGTGAGAGTGGCTTACTTAAGAAACTTTTCTAAACAACCCGAAAATGAAATCGAAGCCGTCAGTTTATCTCATCATATTCTAGAATCAGTTAGTATTCCTAATGGAGTGGTGATTGATCCACAAGGTGAACCTGACTACACATGTTACAGTAGCTACATGTGCGCCGAATCATTAAGTTTTTATTTTGCTGTTTATAGCAACCAACGACTTCAAAAAATAACATTGAACGATGAACTTATCGCTTCAACCGAATATAAGGAATTTAAGGTACAGACTGAAGAGGATATCAACTGTCTTAACTAAGGGGTTTTATACAAAAACGCTACAACTAACATCGTGTTAATTGTAGCGTTTTTATTTATTCAATTTAGTTTAATGCATTAACTTCAAAAGGCTAATCATTATTTGCATACATGATTTCATCAGCAGACTGTTGTTTTTTTACAGGAATGTAAATTTTAGTGCCCGCTTCCAATTTATTCTCATTAATAAGGTCGTTATTCTCACTCATCCATTGCACCATTGATTGTACTTCTTTAGTTGACGAGGTGTAATTTTCAGCAATTGTCCAAAGGTTATCTGATTCTACAATAGTATATTGTTCGTACTTACTTTCATCTATGCCAGCTGTTTTAAAACCTACTATTAGGAAAAAACAAGCACTAATAAGTGTAAAGATAATTACAAAAGAAAAATTAGTCCAAATACGTGATATTAAAGTTTTCATAAATTAAATCCCCCAGTCGAATGTATGTTCGTATTTATATCATATACCGAACGTTTGTTCTTGTCAACACAAAAACAGAACAAACGTTTGTATTTGTCAACAGCAAATGGTATACTAAAGATACAAAAAACCATACAGAGGTGTAATTATGAAACTTTCTAAACGTCAAAGTGAAATATTTGAATTTTTAAAAGACGAAGTAAAATCAAAAGGTTATCCGCCCTCTGTTCGAGAAATCGGTGAAGCAGTTGGCCTTGCATCAAGTTCTACTGTACACGGTCACCTTGAACGCCTTGAACAAAAAGGGCTAATCAAACGCGATCCTTCTAAACCAAGAGCAATCGAAATAATGGATGATTCACCTAAAGTTGGCACTGTGAATGTGCCATTGGTTGGTAAAGTAACAGCTGGTGTTCCTATTACTGCAATAGAAAATGTTGAAGAATACTTCCCGCTTCCTGAATCAATGCTTGTCAATGATGCCACATTATTCATGCTAAAAGTTGACGGTGAAAGTATGATAAATGCAGGTATTTTGGATGGAGATAAATTAATCGTCCGCCAACAAAATACGGCTTACGATAACGATATTGTTATTGCTATGACAGAGGATGACGAAGCAACTTGTAAACGATTCTTTAAGGAAAGTAACCGTATACGACTTCAACCTGAAAACGATTCGATGGAACCCATCTACTTACCAAATGTATCTATTCTTGGTAAAGTTGTAGGTGTATTTAGAGAAATGTAGCCTTTTCTTTCGCTACATCGGTTAATTATCTTAATACAATAATTAATACAATTAAAAAAAGAGGAATAAGCAGCTTGTTGCTTATTTCTCTTTTTTTGGATACTAAATCATTTTTAAAATACCTATAATCATGAATGACATTGCTAATGCTTTAAAATTATTTATGCTATAATTTCATTATTAAAAAAGAAAGAGGTCCTTTGATGAAGCCTTTAGCTGATGCTCTAATCATTATCGATTTACAGAATGGCGTGTGTTACAACGACACAGAAATTTTCAATCTATCTTCATTAGTTACTCTAATAAATAAACGTATGCTTGATTATACGTCTCAAGGGAAAAACATCATCATTGTTCAACATACTGACGAAGATTTGATTCAAGGACAGTCCCCTTGGGAAGTCATCCCCTCGTTGGACAAGGGAAAAGCGACTCATTATATTCAAAAAACACATGCCAATTCTTTTTATAAGACTAATTTAAAAGAATTGCTTGAACAAGAACATATAAACAGTATCGAAATTTGTGGTGCTCAAACCGAATATTGTGTGGATGCAACTGTAAAAAATGCTCATGCACTGGGTTATTTAATCCAAATGTTAAGAGGTGGCACAACAACTTATTCTAATGCTTTTATGAGTGCAGAAAATACGGTGCGTTTTTATGAAAATATATGGGATAATCGCTTTGCCACTTTTATTTAATTACACCAAAAAGGTATAAAACAATATGTTTTATACCTTTTTTTGGTTTTTGAAATACGAACGAAAACCTTCTATATGATAAGGATGCGCTTCATAAGCAGCATTTAATCCCTTTTCTACAATAACAGCCGTTGTCACTGGTCCAATCGATAATAATGTCAATTGAGACAACAACTGATGTTCTTCAGCAGTTAATAAGTTAATAAAAGCAATAACAGCCGAAGGACTTGTAAACACAACCGTATCATCTGCCTTAAATTGAAACGGTTCTCTTTTTGCTTCAACGACAGTGTAGACACTTGTATGTTCAACCTCACAAACAGTCGCTAACTTCTCTGCTAATTCATTTGTTGCTCGTGCAGATTGCGGTAACCATATCCGATCTGTATCTTTAAGTTGTTGTGCTATAACCTCAAACAATCCACTTGATATAAAATCAGCAGCTTCAATCACAGGTTTAAGACCATAAGATTCTAGTGCCTGCGATGTTGCCGGACCGATTGAAATAGTTTTGAACTGTCTATTGGGTCCACTCTCTAACACCCGATGAACGGTATTTTGGCTCGTAAAAACAACAAAATCAGCAGCCGTTAATGCACGTAATTTTTTTGTGATTTCAGCCTGATTTAGAGGCTCAATTTTAAGAACAGGGAAAAGAACGGCTTCATGACCTGTCTCATTGATCAACTGACACAAAGTTGCTGCTTGATGAGGCATTCGCGTCACAATGATGCGTGCCATGGGCTTCCCTCCTTTTTAAGCTTGATCGATCCAACGACAAACATCTTTCGCATGATACGTCATGATGATATCTGCACCCGCACGTTTCATACCCAAAAGTGTTTCCATTACTATTTTCTCTTCTTCAATCCAACCATTTTGTGCAGCTGCTTTAACCATGGCGTATTCACCACTCACGTTATAAGCGACAATGGGTAAATCATGTGCATTACGAGTATCACGAATAATATCCATATACGCCATTGCTGGTTTTATGATTAGAAAATCCGCCCCTTCAGCGACATCTGATGCTGCTTCACGTTTTGCTTCACGACGATTGGCAGGGTCCATTTGATACGATTTACGATCACCAAACTGAGGTGCACCGTCTGCTGCATCACGAAATGGACCATAATAAGCAGAGGCATATTTCACAGCATACGACATAATGGGAATATTTTCGTATCCCGCTTTATCAAGTGCTTGTCTAATTGCATACACAAAACCATCCATCATATTAGACGGAGCGATAATATCTGCACCTGCCTCAGCTTGTGAAACTGCTGTTTGAGAGAGGATTGCTAACGACTCATCATTTAAAATGGTCTCTCCCTCAATCACACCACAGTGGCCGTGATCTGTGTATTCACATAAACATGTATCTGCAATCACAATCAAGTCAGGATAACGCGTTTTAATGTAACGTGTGGCCTCTTGAATAATACCATGCGTATGAAAAGCACCCGTTCCGATGGCATCTTTTTCTGCGGGAAGTCCAAAAAGGATCACTGATGGTATACCTAAAGCAACAATTTCAGCGAGCTCTTTATCAATAGTATCGAGTGAATATTGAAAAACGCCTGGCATAGAGGATACTTCTGTCATGACATTCTCACCTTCAACTACAAATAGTGGATAGATAAGATCTGCTTTTTCTAATTTATTTTCTCGAACTAATGAGCGCATTGCGGATGTAGTTCGTAAACGACGGTGACGTGAAAATTGAAACATGTGAATTCCTTCTTTCATTTAATTGTTTACTCTTCAATATTAAGATCAGCAATCATCGCTGCTGCACCTTGTTCAAATAATTTTTCTTTTACTGATTGCCCCACTGTTTTGCTCTCTTCGCCTATTACCTGTGAATGAATCACACGTTGTCCATCAACACTTGCTAATAAACTGCGCAATACAATCCCTTGATTTTCTAAAGTGGCGTAACCTCCCACAGGCATATGACAGCTACCTTCCATTTCAGCTAAAAAGGCACGTTCTGTCAAAACAGTCAATGCTGTTTCCGGATCATGAATTGTTGCTAATAGCTCTCGTACATCTTCATCGTCTGAACGACACTCGATAGCTAACGCACCTTGCCCCACTGCAGGCAGACACTCTTCAATCGGCAATGGGTACATTTCTGTTTCATTAAATAAGCCCAACCGTTTTAAGCCAGCTGCAGCTAAAATAATTGCATCATATTGGCCTTCACGTAATTTACGAAGACGTGAATCGACATTACCACGTAATAATTTAATTTCTAAATCAGGACGTAGCGCTAATAATTGTGCCTGACGTCTTAAGCTACTTGTTCCAACAACTGCATTCTCCTTTAACTCCTTTACAGAACGCCCATCTGAACTTACTAATACGTCCCTTGCATCCTCGCGAATAGGGATAGCTCCAATTGTTAATTCTCCTGGCAATTCGGCAGGCATATCTTTCATGCTATGCACAGCAATATCGATATCACTGTTAAGCAAAGCCCATTCTATCTCTTTAATGAAAAGTCCTTTACCGCCAATTTTAGAAAGCGATTCTTCTAATCGAATATCACCTTTTGTGACAATTTCCTTAACCTCAAAAACGACATCTGGATAGTTCGCTTGTAATGCTTTAATAACGTGACCTGTTTGTGTCGTTGCTAACTGTGAACGTCTGGTACCTACGGTAATTACTTTTCGCATAACTCTGCCTCGTTTCTATCATTTGCGGTTTGCAAACCAAAAAGATGTTCAACAAACGCTAATTTATCCAATGCATCCTCTTCAAGTGCCAATTCTTTCGTTTTAATAATAGGCTCTTTGATAATTTGATTAACAATACTTTTCGTTAATTTATGAATCACCTTGAGTTCATGATCGCTTAAATTAGGCAACTTTCTTTCCATATGAGCCATTGCTGTTTCATAGATGGTTAACGTCTTATCACGCAATTCGTGGATGACTGGTGTTGCTTTTAATGTTAAACGCCATTTATGAAAAGATTCTTGTGCCTCAACTACCATTTTACTAACCTCTACCATAGCAGCTTCGCGCTGTTGTTTATTTTGATCAGCTATCCGTTCAATATCATCCATATCATAACGACTAATTTGCGGATGTACATCTAAAATCGGATCCGCATTACGCGGCATACCTAAATCAACAATTGCTAGATAACGTAATTGTTCCTCGAGCAGTTTTTGCGTCAGAATATAATCATCTGAGCGCAACGCACTAAACACGACATCCGCAGAAGCTAATACTTGTTGCAACGCTTCTTTCGGAGCTGCTTTGGTTTTATATTTCATCGCTAAGGAAATTGCATTCTCATATGTTCGATTAACAATCGTAATTTGTTCCATCGGAAAATGTGGTTTTAAATAATCAAGAATTAAAACACTCATTTTCCCTGCTCCAAGAATGACAAGTTCTTTTTTATGCATCATATCCAACTGCTGAGATTCAATAAGTTTTACAGCAACTGTGCTTAATGATACTGAACCTTCACCAATTAATGTTTCTGACTGCGCTTGTTTACCGACTGTAATTGCTCGTTTAAATAACTCGTTTAAGACAACACCTGTTGTGTTTACTTCACGCGCACACTCAAAGCTATCTTTCACTTGACCTAAAATTTGTGTTTCTCCTACAATCATCGATGCTAAACTCGTACTCACTTCAAATAAGTGTGCGATTGCCGCATCATTTTCGAGAAAAATCACCTGTTCGGCAACTTCATCGTAAGTCATATTGAATAACGCTGCTAAATATTTACGGACATAATAGCGGCCGCGACTAATTTCATCCACCACTAAATAAAGCTCCGTGCGGTTACATGTTGATAAAATAACATTTTCAAGCACGCTATTTTGTTGATTTAGCGTTATCATAGCCTGTGCTACTGATTCCTCATCAATATGAAATTTTTCGCGATGGGCAACGGATACTGCTTTAAAATTGATGGTTGCTACAAGTACTTCCATTTTCTATCCCTACCTAATCTATGAGTTCTGACTTTTATATGCCTGCACATGTGCAGTTACTTGTTTAATTACTGCTGGATTAGCTTCTGGGAAAACACCATGACCTAAGTTAAAAATATAGCCTGGTGCGGTTGTGCCGTCTGCTAATACGCGATTTAATTCTTGTTCTAAAACAGGCCATGGCGCTGTCAAATAAGCAGGATCCATATTCCCTTGAATTGCTTTGGTGATGCCTTGTTTACGGGCTGCAGCCATTGACATACGCCAATCCATTCCAATGACATCTAATGGCATTTCATTCCACTCTTGTAACAAGTGCGTGGCATGGACACCGTGCATAATTTTAATAGCTGTACTATCTTCTAATGCTGCAAGTATTTTTTTAATCCCCGGAGCGATATAACGATTGTAATCAATCAAACTCACATCGCCAATCCAAGAATCAAATAATTGTACAGCTGATACGCCAGCTTCTATTTGTGCTTTCAAATAAACAATCACCATGTCAGCTAGTTTATCCATCAGCAAATGCCATTCATCCTCATGTTGATACATAAAACTTTTTGTTTTAAGATGCGTTTTTGAAGGGCCTCCTTCAATTAAATAGCTCGCTAATGTGTAGGGCGCTCCTGAAAAACCAATCAACGGAACCGTGAGCATTTCTGCTGTCAATAACTTGATGGTATCCAACACATAAGGAATATCTCGCTGTGGATCTAAACTGCCAAGCGCGTCAATATCTTGACGTGTTTTGATTGGCGACTTAATAACAGGTCCAATTCCTGTTTCGATTGTGACATCAACACCGATACCGTGTAAAGGTGTCATGATATCTTTATATAAAACAGCCGCATCAACGCCATAGTTATTAACAGGTAATGCTGTCACATAGGCACATAATTCTGGTTGATGCGTAATTTCAAACAACGAGTATTTCGCTTTAATTTCACGGTATTCTGGTTGTGAACGCCCCGCTTGACGCATAAACCACACGGGTACATGATCCGTTACTTCGCCACGTGCTGCTTGTAAAAACGTCTGATTCGTTATTTTAGTTGGTATCGTCATTAAAAATCCTCCTCTTATACACTTCTGCCACTCAATTATAGCAATAATAAAAGCCTTGTCGTACCTTTTTGACTCTTTTGTGAATTATTTCATATTTTCGACACATTCATTAAGTGATTGCTAAAAAAGCATTGACTAAACTCACCTTTCAAACGAATGATACAATGAACACGTTAACTTTAACAAAACAATCAAACAATGACTTTTATCTGCTTACGCTGCACAGATTGATTCAATAGCACTGCGCTTTATTATTGGAGACACCAAAACGCTAAAGCAGTCTTTATGCAAAAAGAAAACTGAGTATAAATTTGCTTTTAAATATACGGCACTAGATTTAAACACTCGTTGAAAGTTTGAACTAAGCAATCTATCTGTTACATACTCGGTTTGATACATTATACAATTAAACAGTTATTAAAATAGGGACTTGAAAGATACAATAACAAAATAAATTTCATAAAATACTTAGTTTTAATTATAAATAATTCACTATTTACCCTAATTTTAAAATCCACACTATTTAACACAGAACCATCTAATCTCAATAGTTTCATATCTTTAGCAGAAGCCGTTTTTATTTAGACAAAAAAAAGAAAGCCATTATAAATGGCTTTCTTTTCACTATTATTTCGCGTATTCAACAGCTCTCGTTTCACGAACAACCGTCACTTTAATGTGACCTGGATAGTTCAATTCACTTTCAATTGATTTACGAATTTCTCGTGCAAGACGAATCGATTCTAAATCATCCACATCATCGGGTTTTACGATGACGCGAATTTCTCGACCAGCTTGAATGGCGAAGGCTTTCTCTACGCCTTTGAAGCTTTCAGGAATTGATTCTAAGCGCTCTAAGCGATGAATATAATTCTCTAACGTTTCACTACGTGCTCCTGGACGAGCTGCTGATAAAGCATCTGCGGCCGCCACAAGGATTGAGATAATTGAAGTAGGTTCCGTATCACCATGATGTGATGCAATCGCGTTGATAACTGTTTCATGTTCTTTATATTTGGTTGCCAATTCGACACCAATTTCAACATGACTACCTTCAATTTCATGATCAATGGCTTTCCCAATATCATGGAAAAGACCTGCACGTTTTGCCAAAGTAACATCTTCGCCTAATTCACCAGCTAAGATACCACTTAAGCGAGCAACCTCGATAGAATGATTTAATACATTTTGTCCATAGCTTGTACGATAACGAAGGCGACCTAATATTTTAATTAAGTCGGGATGAACGGCATGTAAGCCAAGTTCAAATGTCGCTTGTTCACCAAGCTCACGAATGTGTTCATCCACCTCTTTACGAGCCTTGTCGATCATTTCTTCAATACGAGCTGGATGTATACGACCATCCTCTACTAGCTTCTCAAGCGCGATGCGAGCAATCTCACGACGTACCGGATCAAAGCCTGATAAAATAACTGCTTCCGGTGTATCATCAATGATTAAATCAATACCAGTTAGCGTTTCAATTGTACGAATGTTACGACCTTCACGACCAATAATTCGACCCTTCATTTCATCATTTGGCAAGTTAACAACGGATACAGTTGTTTCTGATACAAAATCAGCTGCAGAACGTTGTATTGCTAATGATAAAAGATCTTTGGCTTTTTTATCGGACGTTTCTTTCGCATCATCCTCGCTCTCTTTAATCATAACAGCTATATCATGAGATAATTCTTTTTCAGTTAGAGTTAATATTTCTTCTTTCGCTTGGTCTTTCGTCAAAGCCGAAATGCGTTCAAGTTCAAGTTTCTCATCTGCTACCAATTTTTCTACATGAGCTTTTTTCTGTTCAATTAGTTGTTGTTTCTGAGCAATTTTTTCCTCTTTACTCTCTAGCGATTCCTCTTTATTATCAAGAGTCTCCGCCTTACGATCGAGGATTTCTTCACGTTGTAAAAGTCGGCTCTCTTTAGTTTTCAAATCAAAACGACGTTCACGCAGTTCATTCTCAGTTTCAGTTCGATAGCGTTGGTTTTCTTCTTTTGCTTCTAAAAGAGCTTCTTTTTTAAGACTCTCTGCGTCTTTCAACGCATCCGCTTTAATGTGCTCTGCCGTCGTGCGGCTAGCTTCCATATTTCGTTGATTAGAATCATTCGCTATTTTTCTTCCTACAACAATACCAATGATCGAGAAAAGGAATACGAGGATGATAGTAATTACGTAGGTCATACATTCACCTCCATTCTTATTCAAATTCATGTCATATTGTCGGCTGACTTATTGTACAGCACACTACATTAGTGATTCAATATATAAGATAATATCTCTTAAAGTAAAATTATCTTACAATTTACATTATACCGATAAAATGGCGTTTTGTGAAATAAATAATTTGATTTATATGTAGAAAATCGACTTTTATATGCACATTTTCTAATAATAATTATTATGCTTGTAATAAAACGTATAGAAACGTTGCTACACAAAGGTTTTCGAGCAATAAAAAAAAGATAGACAAATTGTCTATCTTTTCGTTTTTATTTTTTATTTTTCAACATTTTCCGTATCAACAGCCGCTTCTTCGACTACTTCAGCAGATTCTGGTAAGTCATCGCCAATACCATAAGCATTACGAACTTTTCCAGAAATTTCTAAACGAGTGTCAGTATGTTCACGTAAATATTGTTTTGCATTTTCACGACCTTGGCCAATTCGTTCGCCTTCATAAGAATACCATGAACCACTTTTGATAATGATATCTTCTTCAGCTGCCATATCAACCAATTCACCTTCACGTGAAATTCCTTCTCCGTATACAATATCAACTTCTGCAATACGGAAAGGTGGCGCTACTTTATTTTTAACAACTTTAATTCGTGTTTTGTTACCGATAATATCAGTACCTTGTTTTAGTTGTTCAGCACGACGTACTTCTAAACGAACTGACGCATAAAATTTCAATGCACGACCACCTGGTGTAATTTCAGGGTTACCAAACATAACACCAACTTTTTCACGAATTTGGTTAATGAACAGTGCAATTGTTTTCGATTTGTTGATTGAACCTGATAATTTACGTAAAGCTTGTGACATTAAACGCGCTTGAAGACCAACGTGTGAGTCTCCCATTTCGCCTTCAATTTCAGCTTTTGGTACCAAAGCAGCTACTGAATCGACAACAACGATATCAACGGCTCCTGAACGTACTAACGCTTCACATATTTCAAGTGCTTGTTCACCTGTATCAGGTTGAGAAAGTAGTAATTCATCAATATTAACGCCTAATTTTTTAGCATAAGCTGGATCAAGTGCATGCTCTGCATCGATAAACGCCGCTGTTCCGCCTTGTTCTTGAACTTCTGCAATTGCATGTAATGCTACAGTTGTTTTACCTGAACTTTCTGGACCGTATACTTCAACAACACGTCCACGAGGATAACCACCAACACCTAATGCCACATCAAGTGCCAACGAGCCACTTGGAATAGTTTTTATATTGGTATCAGTTTTTTCACCTAATTTCATGATAGAACCTTTACCGAATTGCTTTTCAATTTGTTTTAATGCCTGTTCTAAGGCTGCTTGACGATTATCCAACTTATTTCCT
The DNA here is from genome assembly GCF_017549435.1 of Brochothrix sp. Lineage (NCBI taxonomy): Bacteria > Bacillati > Bacillota > Bacilli > Caryophanales > Listeriaceae > Brochothrix > Brochothrix sp. The sequence continues at coordinate 11,026 of NZ_JAFYUW010000125.1, read as the reverse complement.
CCTTCGTAACAAAACGAAATTTATTATCTATAGTTATTACTATAAACGTTCTTTAACCTAATTACAAGCAAAAGAACGAACGTATATTCGGTTTTGATGTAAAAAAGCTGCTACTAAAGCATTTCTAATGTGAAGTTTTTGCTGTTTTTTCTTCCAAATACTTGTATAATTGCCAAAAAGCTTCTTTTACTGCTCTTTCACGATTATATTGGCGGTCCCTTGCAAATAAATGATGTTTTGCAGTTGTGGACGTTTCATCGCTAAACCCAATCCAAACACTACCTGAAGGTTCACCGTCATGAGAACCTGGTCCTGCAACACCTGTGAAACTAACACCGATGTTAGCAGCTGTTTGTTGACGAACATTATTCGCCATCGTTTTTGCAGTGGCTTCACTGACGACACCGTTTTCTGTTAATAGCTCTTCAGGCACACCCAACAGGCTTGTTTTTGTATCGGTTGCATAAGTGACCAAACCACCACGTAAAACGCGCGATGCGCCTGGAACAGAGGCTAATGTCGCTTGGAATAAACCGGCTGTTAAACTCTCTGCGGCTGAAACAGTCAAATTTTGTTCCGTCAGCAAACGCACAACTTTTTCTTCAAGGCTTTCACCATCGTAGCCAAAAAAGTAAGCGCCTAAACGACTCAGTACTTTTTCTTCAAGTTCATCGATTAATGGCGTTAATTCAGCTGCATTTTGCGAAGAAGCTGTTATTCTTAACGTTACCTCATGTTTACCTGCATATGTGCCTAGTGTAGGATTTGTTTGTTTTGTAATCAAATCATCCAGCTGATCAGCGAGGCGTGATTCGCCAATACCATAAAAGTGTAAAACACGCGATTCTAGTCGATAATCACCTGCAGCTTTTTCAAGACGGTTTCGCACTTCATTGGTAAACATCGTTTTCATTTCGGTTGGTACCCCAGGCATTAAGATGTATGTGACACCCTCATGTTCCAACATCATTCCTGGTGCAAAGCCAACAACGTTATCGAGTACATCGGCACCTTCAATGACATCGGCCTGCAACAGATTATTAGCTGTCATGGGCCCGTCACCACGGCGTTTAAAGAAATTCAGGATGACCTCTTCAGCCTTGGCGTCACGAACAAGTTCTAATCCAAGAACATCCGCAATCGTTTTTTTTGTTAAATCATCTTGAGTTGGGCCTAATCCACCGGTAATAATAATAAGGTTTGCACGCTTCTGAGCTGTGCGAATAACATCACTGAGTCGTTGTGGGTTATCGCCAACAACCGTATGATAATACATATTATGTCCTGTTAATGCGAGCTCTTCGGAGATGAATTGAGCATTTGTATTAGTAATTTGTCCAAGCAATAGTTCTGTTCCTACAGCGATCATTTCAGCATTCATTTAAACATCCTCTTCCCTTATTTTATATCTATCTACACGCTGTATTATACCATTCACAGGTCATCATTTTAACTTATCAGTCTGTTAGTTAACATAACTTTATTATTCAGTACTTATGAATAATAAAAAACCCCAGATATATAATCTGAGGTCTCAAACGACTAATTGTTTCTTTATTTAAATCCGTCACTAAAGACATGACGGTTTTGATAAAAATAATTAATACCTGATAACACTGTGAAAAAGACACAGACATAAAAGATAATTAAATCGACACGTATACCTGTTGCTGCAAAGGGAAAGTTACTTAACATTAATAGTGGAATAGCTACAAGTTGTGTAAATGTTTTAATTTTACCTAACATATTTGCAGCATTGACCTCTCCACCCTCAGCTAACAAGAGACGTAAGCCAGTGATTGCCAATTCGCGTGAAACAATCAAAACAACTGCCCAAGACGGAATAATATCAGCTCCTACCAAGGCAATAAAAGCCGCCATTACCAATAATTTATCTGCTAATGGATCCGCAAATTTACCAAAATTAGTCACTAGGTTGTGTTTACGAGCTAAATAACCATCTAACCAATCTGTAATTGATGCAACAACAAAAACAATAGTTGCAATTAAATGAGCAACAGTAATTGTAGAGTCTAAGACGGTAAAAGTTCCCCAATTAAACGGAATCAAAAATAGTATTAGAAAGACAGGGATTAATAGGATACGTAAAACCGTAAGTTGATTTGGAATATTCATCATTTTTCTCCTTTAAAAAAGGCGTAAGCTGCCCAATATAATAAAAGTCACTGAGTATTTTCAAGACTTTTATTACAATTTGCAGTTACCCCTCACTTTTATTTTTGTGTAATATTTAATGTGATATTTTGTGTAATAGAATCTGAAGCGAAGGTTAATTTTTCACCGTCGATAGTCACCTCTAGAGCTTGTGAATTTCCGACAGTCACATTGACACTTGTTTGACCCGAGAGCTCAACTTCTTGTTTATTACCCGAAGCAAGTAAGCCTGACTCTAATGATTCTCCTGTTGAAGAAGTAATTGAATTCCAGCTATCACCACTTGTAGCATCTAATACCAATTTAAGTTTGGCGCTCTTTGGAGCTTCGATTTCATAAACATTTGATTCTGAGTCTTTATCCGGTGCCGAAATTTTAACATCTCCAGCATCTTCATCGTCTTCTTTAGAATCACTTGATTCAGATTCTTTACTACTTGACTCCACTTTCGATTCGCCTGATTTGTTAGCTTCATCGATTGAGATACTTGTTGCAGGTGATTTATCTACCACTGTATCCGTTGACGTTTGTCCTTTGTTATATAACATCCACCATAACGCACCCACAATAACTACTACCATCACTGCTAACACAATTTTAAAGCCTTTGCCCAATAAAAAAGCAGGAACTTCACGAGGAGCCTTTTTCGGTTTCTCTCTTGTGGCTGTTGTATCGGTTGCATTAACTTCTGTTTTTATTGAAGGTAGTTCATTGCGATAGGTCGCCATTATTTCATCGCCATCAAGTCCAACGACTTCAGCATATGTACGTATGAAAGCTCGCGTATAAAAATCGCCCGGCAACACACTGAAATTCCCTTGTTCAATAGCTTCTAAATATCTTTTTTGTATTTTTGTTTTTTGTTGAAGTTCGTCTAAAGTCATTTTCTTCTCTTTACGACTTTTCTTTAGCAAATTACCTAATTCGCTCATACTTTTCACCTGCCATCGCCTTGTTATTTTATGAATCAATCACCAAAAACGAGCATTTATTACTAGATTTTTTAAGGCAGTTGCAACTTGCCATCTCCAAAATATTAATGTCTCTGCAGGGATCGTATTCTTGTAGTACTTTTTCATCTTATATTAGTTTGATTTTCTAAAGCATCAATCACTTGAATGATTAATCAGCTTGATTCGCTAAAGTAGAAGCAACAATTACTTGTTATTATTCTAAAAGTAAAAAGAAAGTTACTTTCAGACTGAAGATAAACGCCAATCTAGGTATACATACACCCGCTCAGCATTTCTATTCAGTCTGCCGATTTTGTTAAAAATGAGCACTTTATTTTTCAACAGTACCAACCTTCACTTTTTGCTCGTACTGGCTGATTCATCAATTCAAATCCACACAACACTGTCATTTGGTTGGAAATTTTATTATATATACTACCACCATATTATTAAAATTTCATAAAAATATGAGCATATGCAAGATTACCAAAACAAACGTTCGTGTTTTGGTAAAAATACAGTGTGATTTAAGATAAAAACCTCTAATTTAACATAAAAATGCACTAACATCATTTTAGCACGTCACCTTGCACTTGTCACTTCTAATCAGGTATCGTTTTACAACTATTTTTGTGGCTTAATTTTAAATGCCAAACTTGACGTTTTTGCAAGTATTGTCTCTGCAAGACTAGACAAATTATCCAACGTAATTTCAGCTAAAATTGATAGCACATCATCAGGATTCGCCTCTTTAAAATGATAGTCTGCTAACCATTCACTATAGGCCTCGAAATTATCTGATAAAGTAACTAACGTACCAATCAATTCACGCTTAGCACATGTGAAAACGTGGTCATTTAATATATCTGGGTGATGCGCAGTTTTTAAAAGTTGCTTGAGTGCTGCGACAGCTTCATCACCACCGGTTCCCATCAACAACAAATAACTAAAATTATCCTCATACACAAAATGGCTACTAAATGATTCATCGATAATCCCTTTTGCATAAAGTGTATTATAGTTGCTGGAAAGCGGGCTTAACAAAACATCTGTTAATAGTTGTCGTTCCAACACACTTTTAATATAGGTACGCCCAGTCTCTTTTACAGCAGGCCAACGAACACCTACTGCAAACTTGTCTAGCTGAATCGGCATGCTCATTTGTGCATCATTACCTATTTCTTTAAGAGGGTCACTATGATAGCTTAGTTTACTTGTTGGCATTGTATTAATTTCCCACTGTTTTTCAAGCTGTAACATGCTCTTAAAGAGGTTATCAGCATTAAAATTACCGGTAATCACCCAAAGCATTTCTTCTGGACGATACATTTGCGCATGCGTCTTTTGTACCGTTTCAAGATCGATTTTTGCAACATCTTCTTTTGTACCTGTAATATCAGTTGCAATTAATTGATTTGGAAATAACCCTCCCAGACTCATTTGCATCAATGCGGTGTACACATCATCTTCATACATTTCTTGCTCTTGTAGTATTATCGCCTGTTCATGTGCGACATGTTCTGCTGTCCATTGCGGCTGTAGAACCATTTTCGCTAAACGATTAATTAAAGGTTCAATATCATCTGTCGCCAATACAGTGTAGCTCGTTGACGTTGTTGTTGTAAAAGCATTGATATTTGCGTGTTTTTCAACAAAAAATTTACTGATATCCAGTGTTTCGGATTGGAACATCATATGTTCAATAAAATGAGCTACCCCTGTTAGTGGTGTCTCTAATTCTGTGGTTGAGCCAAATGGCACAGTTAACTGTATAAAACTATGATGTGATTCCGGTTTTTCAAGCAGCATCACAGTCATTCCATTTGCTAATTTTTTCTTAATTGGTGCTTTCAATTGATCGCTCCTTTTTTAAGAGGCAATAACTGCCCTTATATTCCCATTGTTGCATCATCTTTTGAATCATTTTTGGCGTGATTTCTGCAATCATTTGTTGCCATTCTGAAAGCGACAACGTATGAGGTAATAATTGACGAGAAAAAGCGATATCATTGACACCTTCTATTTCATCTAATTCTAACTGTAAATCATGCCATAATGTTTTTTTAGCAAGGTCAATTTCTTCCTGGGTCACGCCTTGCTCTGCCATTGCTTGTTGTTGGCGTTTCATTAACTCTAGAGCCTTTTCAGTTTGTTTACTCTCAACACCAGCTATAGCGTATGCTAATTGTTTTGTAATATTCATGCTGCCGTATATTTCATAAGCCAATTGTGCTTGTTCTCTGACTTCTTCAAACAAACGTGAGTGACTATCAACCGCCCAAATATAATAAGCCAATTGTAAAACTACGCGTTCTTGTTGAGAAGTAATCAGCGGCAATTGGTATGTAATAATCGTTTTTGCTTGCATTACATCATGATGTTTTACAGTTTTTCCTAAATCCGCTAACTCACTCTTCCTAAAAGAATAACGTTGGATTTTTTTTACATTGCCCGTTGGAAATTGATCGAGCTGTTTTTTGATATTGTTCCATTCAACGTCACCCGTAATCGTAATTAACTGTTCATCTTCCACCATCATTTTCTGATAGGTTTCTTGAAGTGCTTGTAAATTAATTGTAGTAACATCTTCTTTCACACCAATTGCGTGATAACGGTAGACATCGTTTTGATACAATTTTTGCAATACATCCTCCATGGCAATATCTGTAGGATCTTCTTGGATGGAGTCAAACCGTTTAATTAATGTTTCTTGTTCACGAGCAAACAGTTCTTCTAACGCACTTGTTGGAGTGAATATTGGTTTGAATAGCGTGGATTGTAAGAAAGACCATACATCATCTTCATAATTAATATCATCGATTAGTTTTGGATTAGGATAAATTAACGTGCAATGAACAATATGATAATCCCCACTCTTTTCAACGATAGCGTCAAGTGATGCGCCAAATAAATACGATAATCGTTGTTGAAAAGCGTTTAAAGTTGGATAATCTTCGCTTAATCCAAACCAATTAGCAAAAAGAGAGCGCTTGGTAATGGTGTCACGCTCAATCAGCGCCTTAAAATGCCACGAGACTTCGACTTGTTGAAATTGTGTCGTTGCTTCTAACATAACGGGATAACCGTTGATTGTCTGGATTGTCTCATTATTTTTAATTTTTATCATCCCCTATTCCGATTCTTGAATCGGCCATTCCGTGACATTGACACGACGTGGCTTACTGCCTTCATGTGGTCCAACGATTCCTCGATTTTCCATTTCGTCAACAATACGTGCTGCTCTATTATAACCAACTTTAAATTTTCGTTGTAACATCGATACTGAGGCTGCTTGTTGTTGAACAAACATTTGAACCGCCTCATCAAACAATTCATCATCTGGTTCGGCTTGGTTGGTATCAATCTCATCTGGTATCATTTCTTCTTGGTATTGTGCTTTTTGTTGCTCTATACAGGCATCAACAATTGTTTCTACCTCTTGATCTGATAAAAATGCCCCTTGAATACGCGTTGGTTTTGAGGAATCGGCTGTTTTAAAGAGCATATCTCCCATACCTAATAATTTCTCGCCACCTGACATATCAAGGATTGTACGAGAATCGATTGCTGAAGAGACAGCAAATGAAATACGTGCCGGAATATTCGCTTTAATTACACCTGTAATAACGTCAACTGACGGACGTTGTGTTGCAACAATCATATGAATACCTGATGCACGACCCATTTGCGTAATGCGCATAATTGCACTTTCAACATCATTGGATGCGACCAACATTAAGTCGGCTAATTCATCAACAATGGTTACGATATAAGGTAACGGTGTTTGTTTAACCGATTCCGTTTCGTTGTTTTCAGCGACAATTTGGTTATAACCTTCAATATTACGCGTTCCATAATGAGAAAATAAATCATAACGACGTTCCATTTCTGCCACTACTTTTTGTAGTGCTTGAGCTGCTTTTTTAGGATTTGTGACAACGGGTGTTAAAAGATGTGGTACGCCATTGTACACGCTTAATTCGACCATTTTAGGGTCAATAAGCATCATTTTAACTTCGTGTGGTTTTGCTTTTAATAAAATACTCGTAATAATCGAGTTAATACACACTGATTTACCACTACCTGTTGCACCGGCAACGAGCAAATGCGGCATTTTATTTAGTTTAGCCATTACTGCTTCACCAGATATATCACGCCCTAAAGCGATTTGTAATTTTTCACTCGGAATATTTTGAGGGTTGTCCTCTAATATTTCACGCAATGTCACCATGGCAACATTTTTATTGGGTACCTCGATACCTATCACTGATTTACCTGGAATAGGCGCTTGGATACGAACTTCTTTTGCTGCTAATGCCAAAGCAATATCATCAGTTAAACTCACAACCTTGCTAACTTTCACACCTACAGCTGGTTGAACTTCGTATTCTGTTACAGCCGGTCCTAAATGAACTTCGGTCACTTTAGCATCCACACCAAAACTTTTGAAAGTCGCTTCCAAGATTTTAGCATTCTCATTAATTTGACGTTTTTCATCGCTTTGGTCAACAAACTTTGTAGGATTCAATAAAGTTGTACTTGGTAATTCATAGCTTGTATCGATCAAAGGCGCTGTAAACGGCACAACATCAGGCGTGTTTCCAATGACAGGGTCATCATTTTCTGGCACTTCTTTTGCTAGCTCAGTGATTGGTTGTGGTTTTGCAGCATTCCCCAACACTTCTGCACGTAGGTCTGGCATTTGTTTACCTTCATTAAATGATTTTATACGTGGTGGTTCATAGGCAACGTTTTTGGCTGTTTCTGGTTCAATTTCCTCTGCTTCATTCGCAGGTTGACGTTCTACGGTTTTTTTAACTTTTGGTTTTTTTTCTTTATATGCTTTAATTTTTTGACTAATTTTAGCAACTAACCAATTTAAAACTTCACGCGGTGAGTGATCGGTCACTAAAAAGACACCTTCAATAAATAATAAAGTTGCCAAAATATAGGTACCTACAGCGGCGAATAAGAAATAAGTTAACGTAACAAGTAAGGCCGTAATATACCCCCCGCCGACAGAAACTAATGAAATCGTTTCTAAGCGATAGTTGTTCACTAGCTGATTACTGACTTGCATAACACTTAAATCACCAAATAATAGCGGTTGAACAATGGCTGTATGATAGATAACCATAATTGCAAACAACATAAAAAACACACCTAAGAAATGTGGTTTTAAAAGTGCTGGCCATTTTCTTTTAACAATAAAGTGAATACCCAATAATCCGATAAGAATTAATAAAACACCTGCAAAAGTACCTGCAAGGACAACACTCATCTCAAATAAAAAGCGACCGACGAAACCAAACTGCCCCATCCCAAAAATCGCTAAAATAATCAATATAATACCTGCTGATTCAAATGGTATTGGCCATTTTTTTAAATCTAGAACTTTCTTTTTTTTCTTTTTTGTCGTTTTCTTACGTTGTGACCGTTGTTGGGCCAAATCTGCCACCCTCTTCTATATAAATAATTGACTGAATAATCATTCCTCATTATACCATAATCTCTTTAAAACAGAACGTATAGACATATTTATGTCCCCCTCCGTCTTTTAATTGACAATAATATCATTATGTTCACTAAAGTTATCGCAAATAAACACAAAATATGACTGTTATTTTAGAAGACTGCTTTTTACTTACCTTTTTAAAGCTGATTGGTACTAAATTTAACGTCCCTTTTCAGCTAAATGCAGGCGTGTCCTTTTAAACAGCGCATTATTTAACCTGTTATATTTATACGTTTATTCAAAAAGCATTCATTGGCTTTTACTTTTCCCTCTTCTTAGAATGTGAGCGCCCTGCTTTTTATTGAGGAAAAGATAGCTTAATCAGCTGTAAATAGTATCTGAAATTAAAGGCTAATCCTTATATAGGTTAGCAATATTCTGGATTCTATTTTTAAGTTCTGTTCGAATATGCAAAGGTTCTAAAAATTGACATTTATCACCAAAACTTAAAATAATGTTGTAATAATAGTCGTTTTCTATCAATGGAAAGTCAACAATGTAATGTTCTTCGCCATCTGATGTAAAGTCTTCGTAGACACAAAAATCAAGCACTCTATCCATGATAGACTTGTGAATTCGGATTGTTGTCCTTATTTGTATACTTGTCCAAGTATCTGTAAAATCTAATAAAGGTTTTTGATAATCTTTTGGCTTAAAGAAACTATTTTCAATTTTTAATTTTGATACACGAGACAGTTTGAAAAGACGAAAGTCCTTTCTTGTATAACAATAGCCATGAAAATACCAATGATTACTTTTCAATATAATCTGATAGGGTTCTGTTTTCCGTTCTGTTTTTATGCCGTGAGCATTTGTATATTCAAATGAGAGGATGTTGTAATTTTGTAACGCTAATTTTATTATGTTTAGATTCTTCTCCACATTCCCATCACTTATCCACTGGTTTAAATCTATTTGGATTTGATTCGTTTGAAATTCAATTTCATTTACTTTGTCAGCAGGAATGAAACTTTTAACTTTTGTGAGGGCATTTGTTAATTCTGCGCTTTTTATTATATTTGAAAAGCCAGAAAGTCCAATTAAAATAGAAGAAATATCTGTAGATGAGAAAGTTTTTTGATCGATTTTATATCTTTTCATTATTTCAAAACCACCACCTACGCCAGATGTTGAATAGACGGGAATACCGGCTAAGTTGATCGCATCTATATCACGATAAATGGTCCGTTTTGAAACTTCAAATATATTAGCTAATTCGTGTGCACTTACTCGTTCTTTATCAAGTAGTATCATTATAATACTAATAAGCCTGCTAATTTTCATCCTGTAATTACCTCATCGTTTTTCTTCATTTTAGATTGTTGCCATACAGTTGTCAACAATCCCCCATTATACTAAAAGAGTACCAAAAATTATAATAAATGGAGGAACATTATGAAAACTATTTATATTTATGTACTTGATACTCTTGCTGATTGGGAGATGGGACATATTACTTCGGAGCTAAATTCCAGACGATTTTTTAAACCTGATGCCGATCAACTAGCAATTAAAACAGTGAGTTATTCAAATAAACCCATTCGAACAATGGGTGGTATGACAATCATTCCTGATTGTACTGTTGATGATATTGTCATCAATGAGACAAACATGCTTCTATTACCTGGTGCAGATACTTGGAATAACGCAAAACACACAGCGGTTCTCAGTAAAGTAAGTGAGTTCCTTTCTGTTGGTGCTACAGTGTGTGCTATCTGTGGTGCTACTGCAGCACTTGCTGACTTTGGTATTTTTGATGAGCGTCCCCATACTAGCAATGGTGAAGGTTTTCTTGAAATGGTAAGTTCCAGTTACAATGGACAAAAATTTTATGTGGACCAACCTTCAGTATCAGATAATCATCTTATTACTGCCGGGTCAACAGCCTCATTATTGTGGACAAAACAAATTATTGACGACCTCGATGTTTATAAAAAAAGCACATTAGACGCTTGGTATGCTTACTTTAATACAGGTGACTCCAAATATTTCTTCGAACTTATGGACACTTTATCATCTAATGACAAGAATTAAACACTGTAACTCAAACACTTATTTTATTAGGCAGCATCAACAATAAAAAATCAAAAAATAAAGAGACTACCCTAATTGGTAATCTCTTTATTTTTTGTCTCTAGTATAATAAGCCAAAACTTGTGAAATTTTATAACAAACAAAAATACATTAGACTTGAAATTCAACTTTGAGATACGAATGTTTTTCTCCAACTGCAACAACCGGTGTTTTTTGCTATTTCAAAAAACTCATCAGGCACAGATAGCCTCCCTCGTTTTTCTACAATCGCTTCAACACCAAATAGGTTGTTTTCGTTCTCGACTTTTCCAATTTCTTAAGTTCTGAATGGGCTTATTTTACTTTTAGT
>NZ_JAFYUW010000124.1:0-9491 GCF_017549435.1 Brochothrix sp. | reverse complement strand
ATGTTGCCAATATAATCAGTATTTTTTGTTTAATATTTTTCATTATTCGACCCCCAAATATTAGTAAAGTTCACAAAAAAAGACATCCAATCGTTATCGAAGGATGGCTAGAAACAGACTCATACTAAAAAATAGATACACAAAGACGCGGTCCTTTGTTTTATCTGATGAATTGTACTAGATAATTCTTCCAATAAGAATTGTAGTAACTATAAGTATTAAGCGAGGTATTCTGACTAAAATTTATCCTACTCTCTCACCTTCCCAAATAGCTAACTATTCAGTGGTCATTGAGATTTCGTCCTTCTCACAGTAGATTGGGGCTGTAGAGGAGTTACACCTCTTTCCCTACATCTTAATACATGTCGATTTGTTATACTTTCTATCCTTAATTATAGGTAAAATTTTACGGTCTTACAAGGTCATTTACAGGGATGCACAAATATATCTCTTTATTATTTTTCAAAAAAGAAATAACTAACACGAGCAGTTGTTTCTATAGCGCTATTTAAAGTCGGAGATGCCATTTTGTGACAACAAAATAATGCTACTTTATTATTTTTCATAACAAACAAAAAAGACTGGAAAATTCCAGTCTTTAAAAAACGTCCTATTAACCTTGTGGTGCACCTACATCATGACCTAAATCTTCTGTGTACATCCATTCAATCGTATCGCCAACTTTCAAGGTGTATTGCGCCGCACCATAACTAGGGAAAACGCCGTTCACGCGATAAAGCCAGCCACTTTCTGATCCTTTATCAAATTCATATAGATTATTAATACCCGCAACATAATTTCCGTTACGAATTCCCACTTGGATACCATTATCACGACAAAAATCACCAAGTACATCCATAACGCTCTCACCTTCTTTTATTGTCACTTTTTGAGGACTTATAAAATAGGTAGAGGAGTTAGCGACCGTTCCCCTGATTGATAACGTAATTTCTTTTTTAGCCTCTGGTTGTGGCTTATTTTCAGGCGTTGGTTTTGAAGGATTGGAAGGTTTTGATGGCTGAGATGAAGGCTTCACAGTCCCTTTATTTGGTTGAGTATTAGGTTGTTTAGCTGATGATTTATTAGGATGAGGTACTGGCGTTTCCCCTGACTTTGTTGCCTCACCTTTGACCGTTGTTTTATTAGAATTATCAATCGTTTGTTGCTCATTTATTTTTTCGTTTTTAGCTACTTGAGACTTTTCTTGTTTCGTTTTTTCATTGTTTTTTATCTGCTTATCTTTGTTTGATTCAATTGTTTCTTTTGTTGCTTTTTCTTTAACTTTACTAGATTTCGTTTCTTCTTTTTTTAGTTTAGTTTTTTCTTTTTCAGCAGATTTTTCTTTTTTTACATCGGTGTTACTCGTTTTTCCAGCACTGTCCGCTGTTTTATCTGCTTGTATTTCGCTGCTATTATTTGTTTCTGACATAGCAACCTTAGCATATTTATTGTTTAAGAAAATACCGCCTACGATTAAAATTGCCAACAATGAAACGACGAGTATCTGTAATGGACGTTTTTTCACAGGAGTTCCCCCAATTAATGTATTCCGCGTAAACCACTCTTTATTAACTCAATTGCAACATAACGTTTCCCAATGTAACGTTTGTTTACGACTAGTTTTTATAAATAAGACGTTCATCTTATTTAGAGTCACCTTGATTATAGAGAATTATGTTACTGAATACAACATACAGAAATAATATAACCAAAAATTTGTTAGCAACTTAACACCTAATATCATTGTACAAAAAATACATAAAATGCAAGTTATGGGTTATAAAAACATCTGATAGCTTTGATGTTGTCACATTTCATCATTTAAATCCACTGAATTCCACGATACTTTAAGCTATACTTATCATATATATGTGATAAAGGAGTTAAAAAAATGACAACATTATATTTAGTGAGACATGGACAAACCTTATTCAATGCGCAACATAAAATACAAGGTTTTTGTGATTCCCCTCTAACAGCTATTGGTATTCAACAAGCAAAAATTGCACACGCTCACTTACAAACAGAAAAAATCACATTTGATGAAGCCTATAGCTCAACATCGGAACGAGCGGTTGATACGCTTGAACTATTAACTCATCAGCCTTATCAACGGATTAAAAATTTACGTGAATGGAATTTCGGTTCTTATGAAGGTGAAGGCGAACATTTAAACCCGCCACTCCCTTATAACGATTTTTTTGTACAATTTGGCGGAGAGTCACAAATAGAACTTGAAAACCGTATTAGTACTACCGTAGCCGATATTGTAAGTAATAGTCCGGCCGATAGTATTTTAATTGTTTCACACGGTGCCGCAATTGCAAATTTTTATCGTCACTGGGAACACACTGGTACTGTTAAAAAGAATACTAAAATTCAAAACTGTTCCTTCTTTAAATATCATTATCAGGACGACCAATTTGTATTACAAGACATCATTGAACATGATTTCAGTGCACTATTATGATGCATCCTACACTCCTTTTTTCTTTAACAAAGAGTGAGCCTACAACTTTATCATAATTTTTGCTGATGCTTACATCCTAGGTTTTCATTACTCTATTTAAAAAGACTTAATTTTGGAATATGACTCATTTCATAGTTGAAATGAGTTATCCTACTAATTAAATCGCAAAAAAAAGTAACCGTTTCAACTTTGAGTTGACGATTACTTTTTTCGCATTAATTGCTTATCTACCATACAGATATCTATTAATGCTTGTTTCTTTTTGTATTATTTAATTTTAACCACTAAAGCTATTAAACTTCTTCTAGATAAAATCCACCACTATAATCATTTTTAATAATTTCATAACCAAGCCTAGCCACTAACAATAGACTCGCTGCTGGTTCCTTATGAATTCATTAACTTAAAATTATTTGTTTTGGAAATACAAAACAACGAAGCCCACAGCTATAGTAACTATACCTGAAATAAATTGTCCAATTCCAGAAGCTTCCCCTGTTAATAACAACTGAATTAAATTATTTTTAGTCTTATTCTTTTTAAACGCTCTATTCATCGAGTATAAACCCCATAAAGTTAAAACAAGGCCAAAAGCCCAAAGCACAATACTAGGTAACATATTTTCCACCTTTCCCTACATAATAATTTAAGTATACTACAAGCTTTATAGTATCGTATATAGACAATTATCTCTAAATCACAAAAAAGCGGATGCTCAGATAAGTTAAATACCTCGTTAGATTACTTGTCTATTTATATTGAACAAATAGTTACCTATCATTAAGTTTTATAGCGCTTTACACCTTGAAAAAAATAAACTTCCATCACTTTTTTCAAATAAACAACGAGATATTGTAGCTAGAATGAATGGTTTATTTTAAATTGTATTCTATTTTTTCTCGATCTTTCTCTAAAAAAGCAGGTAAGTAGAGAGGATATTCATCAACGTCAGCAAAATCATTTTCTAATATATCATGGTTCATTTCCTCTGTCGCTATTTCAAATAATATTCTGTTAGCCTCTCTAAAATACAAAGATTTAAATATTTCTCGATCTTTAATACCTGAAGACATCATATTATAGTTGATTAGCCATTCTTCATAACCCATTAATGTGCCATATGACTCGGCAGAGAACGCAACATGATGAGTGCCGCCAATTCCCATTGTTTCTGGAACTGCACTGTTATCATGGATCAAATGAACTTCTTGATATAAGTCAGTGGACTCATTACTTAAAATAATCGTTTCAGCTTTATTAAAACCTATCATTTTTGTACATGTCTTCCACTTTAATAAATCCTTTAAAATTTTCTGGCTGGCTTTAGGAAACGGAATTCTCAAATGGACAGAATCAATTGCTAGAATTGAATGCTCTATTGGAATATCTGCAGTTTTATTTGGATGAAAATTATGCGCGAGTTCATCCTTGTTTTTTATGGTTAAACCTAAAGGCGTGCCATCGTAATCTTCAAATCTTAATAGTTTTTTGTTATTATATTCTTCAATACCATAATGACAAATATCAAACGCTTCCAATCTTTTTTGCCAATAATCTAAAGATTCTTCAGTGTTTACTTTAAAGATGGTCCGATCGATTGAGTTATTTCCAAATTTCCTGTTAGGAATACCTGACATTTCAAATACTGTGAATTCACTGCCTGCACTTCCTTTAGCGTTTCCAAAAAACAAATGGTACATCTCTCGATCATCTTGATTAACGGTTTTAATAACTAACTTCATTCCTAAAATGTGTTTATAAAATTCAAATGACTTTTTCATATCACTATTAATCACAGAAACATGGTGTATCAATGGTCTCATATCAATCATCCTTTACATATCTATTTACAAACGCTTAAGTAGAATCTTCTTCTCGTTATTTTTTCACAGTGAGTCTTTAATCGCTTTAATTTCAACTTCTGTAAGCTCATGGCCGCCATCAAATAAAAAGTAAGTCAAGTTCTTATAATAGTTGTTCATCGTCTCTTTTAATTTTAAAACATCACCTGGCAATGCTAAATTATCTGTAGCTCCGGAAGTCATTATCACTTTCATCCCTGACTCAACTTCAAAATGATAGTTTAGATTAGATGGGTGAAGTAAGATTGCCTCGGACATAATATGTGGATATTTTTCTATTATCCCTATGATGAAATTCGCACCATTCGAGTAGCCTAAAAATACATTTTTCTTAAATGCGAATCCTCTTTTTTTCCACTCTTCCATGAAACCATTTATATTTGATTCAAAATCTTTTCTATCCAGTTGGCCATTTATCAATGGTGAAAAATAACGTCGATTACTTCCTACACCCTCAGTTGCCTTTACGCCTATAATAGTCGCATTAGGATTTAGTTCTTCCATCACTCGCAGTAATTGAAAATCATTTCCGCCTGTACCATGAAATAAAAAATAAGCTTCATCTTTAGATCCGTCATGTAATAAAGTAAACATTCTCTATCTCCTTTCAAAGGAATTTATTATATTTAATTACTACTCTATCATAATCTATTTTTTATCTGTTTACTAATCTCAACTATGTACAAAAATACCTTTTTCTCATGATACTCATGTGCGTAAAATCTTAAGTTTATAACAATAGCGGTGCCTTAAATTGATTGTTTTAATTTTTAACCACACTGTTATTAATAAATCATGGGCTATTTTTATGTTACAACAGACTCGTAGAGAAGTGAAAGACGGTGGCTATCCCGAAAGTTGATGATGCTTATTAAAATAGGTAGCCAATCTATGAAATGAAATGCCTTTTTGACAGATTTTGAGTCACTTCACCTAATGTTTGTTTTTGGAATATTTATTATTTCATTACTGACTTTAGTTGTCGTACTCATAAAATGAGACAAAAAAGCAATCGTCTATCAGTGGATTTAATAAATAAAAAAGGCTCCCTATCATTATAAACATAGGCTTCAAATGATTCTTTATACGCTAGTATATAAGATTTATTTTCTATGATGGAAAATTTCGAAAAAAAATAACATGAAAACAGTATTCGATTTGTACAAATGATAGTAGAAATATACTAGTAATGCTATGAACATAACAGTATGATAAATCTAGTTGATAGCGCTTTCAAAAATAAGGAGGAATCATCCATGAAAAATTATAGCAATATAGTAAAAGAGTTAACGTTAGAGGAAAAAGCAAGTTTATGCTCAGGATTAGATTTTTGGCATTTGAAAGGGATTGAACGTCTTAATGTCCCCTCGATTATGATGACAGATGGGCCACATGGTATGAGAAAACAACGACCCGATGCAAATGATCATCTTGGTGTGTTTGATAGTGTACCAGCAATTTGTTTCCCTTCTGCCGCAGGTATGGCTTCTTCTTGGAACAGAGAAATGTTGTTCGAGGTAGGTGAAGCACTGGGTGAAGAATGTGTATCAGAGCAAGTTTCTGTGTTATTAGGACCTGGCGTGAACATTAAGCGTTCACCATTATGTGGGCGTAACTTTGAATATTTTTCAGAAGATCCTTTTTTAGCTTCACAATTAGCAACTGAACAAGTCAAAGGGATGCAAACACATCCTATAGGGGCATCACTCAAACACTTTGCAGTAAATAACCAAGAAGAACGTCGAATGACAGTGGATGCTCATGTAGATGAGCGTACATTGCGAGAAATTTATTTAGCTGCTTTTGAAGAGGTTGTTAAAGAGGCACAGCCAGCGACAGTAATGAGCTCATATAACCGCGTAAACGGTGAATATGCAGCTGAAAGTGAACGTTTATTAACTACTATTCTTCGCGATGAATGGGGTTTTAAAGGGGCTGTTGTTTCAGATTGGGGCGCGGTTAATTACAGAGTAGCAGCCTTAAAAGCAGGATTAGAACTAGATATGCCTTCTAATAATGGTTATTCTGACACTTTAATTGTCTCAGCAGTTAAAAATGGCGAATTAGATGAAGCAGTGGTTGATCAAGCAGCAGAACGTGTATTACGTTTGATTGAAATGACTGCACCTCAAACTAATCCCGCACAATACAATAAAGAAGCACATCATAAACTTGCACGTCGTGTGGCATCAGAAAGTATGATATTGCTTAAAAATGACGCAGGGATGTTACCTTTACAGAAAACTGAAAATATAGTGGTTTTAGGAGAACTTGCAGAAAAACCACGTTACCAAGGAAGTGGTAGCTCAAAAATCAATCCAACGAAAATTGAAAGTTTACTGGATGAAATGCATAAAAGTGCACCCGATGCATTGATTAAATATGCAGCTGGTTATGATATGGCATCTGATGATTTATCAGAAACCTTGATTGAAGAAGCTATCACTACTGCAGAAAAAGCAGATAAAATCATTCTATTTTTAGGGTTGCCTGATCGCTTTGAATCTGAAGGATATGACCGTCATCATTTACGCTTACCAGATAACCAGTTAGCCTTGATTGAACGGATCACAGCTATTCATGAGAATGTCATTGTGTTGTTAAGTAACGGTGCACCAGTTGAAATGCCTTGGGAAAAAGATGTCCAAGCTATTTTCGAAGTCTATCTCGGAGGTCAAGCCATGGGTGGCGCGTTGAGTGATTTATTATACGGTGATGTTAATCCCAGTGCTAAATTAGCTGAAACATTTCCAATGAAATTAGAAGATACACCCGCCTACTTCAACTTTCCAGGTGAGAATGATGTTGTGTCATATAACGAAGGCCTCTTCGTTGGTTACCGCTACTATGATATGAAAGCAATGAATACTTTATATCCGTTTGGTCATGGCTTAAGCTATACAGAATTCACGTATGAAAAAATGACGCTTAGTAAAAAAAATATTACTGATAAAGAAATGATTGACGTGGAAATAACCGTACGTAATACGGGAGCAGTTGCAGGGAAAGAAATAGTGCAATTATACGTTGCAGATGTGAAGAGTACCGTTAAACGTCCACTAAAAGAATTAAAAGGATTTGAGAAAATTATGCTTAATCCTGGTGAAGAAAAAACAATCACAATCACGTTAAATAACCGTTCATTTAGTTACTATGATACAGCTATACAAGATTGGCATATTGAAAGTGGGGAATTTGAGATACTTGTGGGTCGTTCTTCTGCTCAAATTGAGTTAAAAGAAACACTTACTGTTAATTCTACCGTATTATTACCGCTTAAAATAAATCGTAATACAACAATCGGCGATATTATGTTAGATCCGCGAACAAGTGAGATTGCGAAAAAACATTTCAATCAATCTGAACTAGCATCTAATATTGCAAAAATGGATTTCACAGCGGAAACGCTTGAATTAGGACCTGCAATGTTAAAAAATATGCCTTTACGAGGATTAATTAATTTTAGTCAAGGTTATTTCACAGAAGAAAAATTAGCAACGTTTTTAAATCAATTAAATCAGGTATAATAACGCGTTTAATGACTGGGAGGAAAAAAGATGGCAACGAATACAAACATTCAAAAAGTATCGATGCAAGAAAAACTATCTTATGGCGCAGGCGATTTTGCTACAGGAATCGTGTGGCATGTTTCATCAATGTTTTTAATGTTTTATTATACGATGGTAATTGGTTTAAACCCAGCGACAATTGGAACGATTATCTTTGCTTCTAAAATTTTCGATGGTGTCACAGATATTGGGATGGGCTTTATTGTTGATAAAACACATAGTAAATACGGTAAGGCACGCCCTTGGCTTTTATGGGGAGCAATCCCCTTTCTAATCAGCGGGATTCTTCTTTATACGGTACCTGATGTGAGTACGGGCTGGCAGTTAGTTTATATAACTATTTCTTATAATTTATTATCATTTGCTTATACGGCAGTTAATATTCCGTATGGAACGCTTGCTTCATTAATTACACAGGATCAATATGAACGTTCTGTTTTGAACGTGTCACGTATGCTATTCAGTACCTTCGCTGGTTTAATTGCTGGTATGGGAACATTAGCAATTGTAAAAGTATTAGGTGATGGGCAAAAAGGTTGGATTACAATGGCAATTATTTTCTCTGCCGTCGGTTTTGTCTGTTTGATGTTATGTTTTAAAAATACCAAAGAACGTGTTAAACCAGCGATTAAAGAACTGGAAGATAGAAAAATACCGTTTAAATTATCAATGAAATTTTTGTTTAGAAATAAATATTGGTTACTTATTTTAGCACTCTTTTTAGTTCAAAACACAGGCAATGGTGTAGGTACAGCTGTAAGTACCTTCTTTGTAGCACAAGTTGCACAAGTCGGTGAAAGTATGTCGACAGAATCATTAATGATGTTATTAACATTTACTAAAATAGTACCTTCTGTCATCGCTATGTTAGTATCGTTACCACTAGTCAAACGATTTGGTAAACGAAATGTGGCTATAATTGGCATGGTGGTATCACTTGTTGGGTGTTTTATCATATTTATCGATCCATACAGTATATCATTAATTATTATTACCAATGTGATTAAAGGGGCTGGTGGTTCTGCATTAGTCGCTGTAATGTTCGCATTATTGGCTGATACGATTGAGTACGGCGAATGGCGTAACGGTGTACGTACTGAAGGTCTGGTTTATTCAGCGGGTAGCTTTGGCGCTAAAGTAGGAACAGGTTTTGGTGCCGCAGTTGTAGGGTGGATGTTAGCAGGCTCAGGTTTCATTTCAGGGGCACATGTACAACCTGAGTCAGCTCAAAGCATGATAATGTTTATTTTCTTATGGCTACCTATTATTTTTGATACATTAATGATTATAATTCTAGTGTTCTATAAACTAGATAAACAATTCCCACAAATTTTAGCTGATTTAGCAGCAATTCGTGAATCGAATATCACAAAATAACGATTATTTATTTAGCAGTTACCCTCTTTGGTGTAACTGCTTTTTGTATGGGGGCATCTCGTAGGATTCAATTTTTGAGTAATATCGAAGGAAAAGTCATAGCAGTATCCTTCACTTTAAGCATGTTTATAAAATAAACAGCTAAAAAAAAGAACTTTTAAATTATTCCGTTCATACTGTCCTCGTAAGCGAATAAATTAACAAGGATACCCT
>NZ_JAFYUW010000123.1:0-7245 GCF_017549435.1 Brochothrix sp. | reverse complement strand
TGAACATTCACAAAAGAATACGTGTTCTGCTTCTGTTGCAAACAAGTTTTATAACAGTGGTAATATAAGTCCACCATATACAAAGGCACCTAAAATAACTAAGGCTGGATGGTATTTCATTTTTTCTAACGCAATATAACTGATGATTGCAAGAATCACAAATTGAATCCAGCCTAGTTGTACGATTGATGTTTTACCCATCGTATAGGTCACACTGAACATTAACATTGCAACAACAGGCTGTACCATTAACATAATACCTAACATTACTTTTGATTTTTTATATTGATCTAGTTTTTTAAAGATCACAATAAAAATAATCGCTGAAGGTAATACTGTAGCGATAATCGCAACAATTGAACCAAGTATTCCCATCACAGGATAACCGACTGATACTGCTAATTTGGTGGCAATTGGACCTGGTAAAGCATTAGCTAAGGCAATTCCATTTGAAAAGTCGCTTTGACTCATCCACTGATGTTTTTCTACTTCATGAAACACTAATGGGATTGATGCGGGACCACCACCATAACCAAAAATATTTGCTGTGAAAAATGACTTAAATAATTCCCAAAGTACGATCATTTCTTTTTACCTCCAATCAAGCGGTAATGTTGTGAACCGTATAGAGTAAATAGAATAATGACCAGTGCTGGATGAATATAGTACAGTAATATCCCTGCAACTGCACATGCTATAAGCGTTAATATCATACCCAAACCATTATATGCCGTCTTAGCAAAACGATAACCCATCAGTAATAACATCACCACAACCACTGGGGTTACTGCAGCGATAACGCCTTGAACAATTGGTGAGTCATTCAATACTGTTGCAGCTGATAATAAAGCAATCATTGCAATTGTACTTGGTAATAGATGCCAAAAAACTGCCCATATTGCGCCTAAAGTTTTTTTCCGTTCATATCCTAAGTAAGCTGCCACTTTTGTTGCGATTGGGCCTGGAAGAACATTAGCAATCGCAAGCGAGTTATCAAAGTCTGCACTACTCATCCATTTATATTTATCTACTATCTCATGTTGAAATAGCGGCATAACGGAGGGTCCTCCTCCAAAACCTAATATTCCTGTTCGTAGCATAATCATCATTAAATCTTTATACTCTGTATCTTTTTGTTTCATACATCGCACTCCTATCAGTTGTTCGTATGTCTATTCTAGCACTGTCATTGTTAAAATAAAAGGAATCTAAAGAATTCAAAAAACGCCACAAACGGATATATTTACATCCATTTGAGACGTTTTCTTTTACTTTATTTTAGCTTAAAGTTGCTGTAATACCTTTATCTTCAGAGAAATTAAGTTTAATCCCCATATTAGGATTTAAGTCAGTTTCTTTTTCTGCCCAGTAACGAATAGCTTGAACTAATGAGAAATGGTCAAGTGATTGAATAACACTGCCCGATTTATTAAGAACATCAGCACCAAAGCCTTGACGCTCATCATAAGTTAATGATACTTGCATTTCATACATATTAATTTGTTTTTCGTATGAGAAGAAGTCAATTACCGCGTTTGAAATGTTATCTTCATCTAAAACAATACCAGTTTCAGCTTCTGCAGTCGCAGCGCCACCACCCATAGCATTTTGATAATTAGTTTGAACGTCTTGATCACGATCCATTTGGCGACTATCTGAGTATCCACCAGCTGTTGCTTGCGCTTTTTTATTTTGACGTATACGTGAAATAATCATAAATACTAAACGAATAATAATAATAATCGCTAATACATTAATAATCATTCCCAAGATATTTCCGAAACCCCCCATATTTGCTAGCATACCACCAAAGAGCATTCCTGCTAAACCTCCGAGCATCATCCCACCTAGGAATCCACCAAAACGACTTTTAGCTTGTGCTTTATTCGCTGTAACAGCTTTATTTGTAGCGGCACGATTTGTATTTGTTCGGTTTGTGTTACTCTTCACACGATTGCTATTAGTGTTATATGAACGATTGCTCGAACGGTATCCACCACCACGCATTTTTGCACTTACAGTTGTAACGGATGTTGTTTTATATTGGTCAGGTGTGACAAAGTTAATAGCTTGTGTCCCTACCGGTGACATCATAATAACAACGGCCATCATAATACTTATTAATTTCTTCAAAATCTTCCCCCTCTATTTCTTTGTGTCTGACTTTATTTTACCATCTTTTTATACCTGACTCAAAAGATATGTATCCGTTATCATCAAAAACACAGTTAGTAACTTTTTTTAAATTGTTATTGACTGAATATTCGAAAGAGATTGACTTATTATCTTTTTATAGCTATACTCATATTTATCAAAGTTTAATAAACTAAATAAATTTCTTATCCAGAGTGGTGGAGGGACTGGCCCTATGAAACCCGGCAACCTGTCAATTTAATTTGATGAGGTGCTAAATCCAACACAATCTTCATAGATTGTGATAGATGAGAGAAGTATGTCCACTGCCAACTTCTCTTTTAGAGAAGTTTTTTTTATTATCTTTTTTCAAAACATATCCTAGGGGGAAATCATTATGCATAACATCAAAAAATCAGTAGGCTTTATCTTTATTTTAGTAGCAGTTTTCACTCTAACTGCTTGTGGTAACAGTAGCAAAGCACTTGATGATAAAACAATTACAGTCGGTGTAACGGGTGGACCCCATGAGCAAATCATGCAAGAAGTTGCTAAAGTTGCTAAAAAAGATGGCGTAACGGTGAAACTTAAAGTATTTAGTGATTACAACACACCCAATACGGCTTTAGATCAAGGGGAATTAGATGCAAATAGTTTCCAAACTTTACCCTTTTTAAAAAACCAAGTTAAATCAAAAGATTTTAAAATAACGGAAGCTTTCAGCACAGTAGCATTTCCACTTGGTATCTACTCAGATAAACTTAAAGATTTAAAAGATCTCAAAAAAGGTGATAAAATCGCTGTTCCTAATGATCCTGCAAATGAATTGCGTGCGTTACAACTTTTTGAAAAAGCTGGCATCATTAAACTTGATAAAAACGCTGGCGAAAATACAACTAAAAAAGATGTTGTTGAAAATAAACTTGATTTGCAAATTGTTGAACTTGACGCTGCACAAATTCCAGCTCAATTAGGTGAAGTAGCTGTTGCTGCTATTAATACAAACTTTGCAATGGGTGCTGGGCTTAACATTAAAGATAATGCTATTTACCACGAGCCATTAGTTAAAAACCCATATCCTAACTACTTTGTTGTTCGTACCGAAAATAAAGATGATGCTATTGTCGCAAAACTTAAAAAGTATTATCAATCTGATGATGTGAAAGAATTTATCGCAAAACAATTTAAAGGTTCGGTTGTTCCAACTTGGTAAATGACTGTATTACTGGAGGCATAAGGTATGATTGAATTAAAAAATATTACAAAAAATTATAAAGTTGGCAAAAAAACAATCAACGCATTAGATGACGTTTCTTTAAGTGTTCATAAAGGTGAAATTTATGGCGTGATTGGTTATAGTGGCGCTGGTAAAAGTACTCTCATACGTTGTATCAATCTATTAGAAACACCGACTGAGGGTGAAGTTTTTGTTGACGGTATCAAACTAAATGATTTAAATAAAAATGACTTACAACAAACACGTCAAAAAATCGGAATGATTTTTCAAGGTTACAATTTACTTACAACTGCAACTGTATATGATAATGTGGCTATTCCATTGAAACTCGCAGGGTTATCAAAAGATCTTATCCAACAGCGCGTTAAGAAATACTTAGAGATCGTTGGTTTAAGTGATCGAGCGTCAGCTTTTCCTGCACAATTATCTGGTGGGCAAAAACAACGTGTAGCGATTGCACGTGCCCTTTCACATGAACCAGAAATTTTATTAAGCGACGAAGCAACAAGTGCACTTGATCCCACCACAACAGAGTCTATCCTTGATTTATTGTTAGAAATAAACCAGGAGCTAGGCCTAACCATCTTTTTAATCACGCATGAATTAAGTGTTATTCAGCGCTTGTGTGATCGTGTTGCGGTGATGCAAGATGGACAAATTGTAGAACAAGGGCCTGTCGTTGATGTGTTTACACAGCCGCGTTCAACTATTACCAAAACATTCGTTCAAGATTCGGCAAAATACAAATTGCCTGCTAAATTTTTGCAAACTTTACCAGAAGAAGGCGTTCTTATCCATTGTACTTTTGTTGGTATTTCATCAACTAAACCAGCATTAGCACATGTAGCAACTACTTTTGGAGTGGTACCTAATATCATTGCTGGTGGAATTGATCAATTTAAAAATGAATCCGTTGGCAATCTTCTGGTTCATTTAGAGGGCGAACCAGACAAAGTAACTGCAGCAATTAATTATCTGAGTGGTCAAGGAATTATTGTGAAGAAAGAAGGTGAAATCAATGGCTAATTTTTTTAATGAATGGGGTCCCACTTTACTCGATGGTTTAGCTGCGACGATTCAGATGACCGTGATTTCACTACTGATTTCAATTATTCTCGGCGTCCCTTTAGCTATTCTACTTGTACTAACACGTAAAGGTGGTTACGCGGATAGTCCTGTCGCATACGCTATTTCAAATGCTGCTATCAACGTTATTCGATCAATCCCTTTCATCATATTGCTATTCTTTCTACTCCCTTTTACAAAGGTCGTAGCTGGCACAACGATTGGCGTCCAAGGTGTTATCGTTCCATTAGTTGTCTATTGTGCGCCTTATATTGCACGTTTGATTGAATCTGCGTTATTAGAAGTCGATAAAGGTGTTGTTGAAGCGTATCAATCCATGGGTATCTCAACTTGGAAAATCATTTGGTTTGTGATGGTTCGTGAATCCCGTTCATCGATTGTTTTAGGTTTAACAATTGCTACTATCGGTTTGATTGGCGCAACTGCTATGGCTGGCTTTGTAGGCGCTGGCGGTTTAGGTGACCTTGCTTATCAATTCGGTTATCTTCGCTTCCAACCTAACATGATGTATGCCACCTTAATTTTGTTGATTGTGATTGTACAAATTATTCAATCTCTCGGCAGCTTAATTGCTCGTCGTTTGAAAAAAAATTAATAAAAAATCGCACGGTAGACGTAAAACACGTCAGCTGTGCGATTTTTTTCACTTACTTTTCTGATGGCCATTGTTCTCCGGCATAAGCCATTTCCCAAAATGCCAATTCATACTCCTTAGCCCGTTTAAATGCATCGCGCATTTTTTCCTTTTCCGCTTCACTACTTAGTTCGGCTAAACGATTTAACAAATCAATTTGTACTTGAGTCTCTTTCTGAAATAGCTCGCTACCATAGTTTTCCAGCCAACTAGCATACAAGGGGTTCACTGGTTTACTGTCCCGATAATAAGACCCAATATCTGCATAAAGCCAATAACAAGGAAGTAGTCCAGCAATCGTTTGCCCTAAACTTCCTGCCATCGCCACACGATATAAATGTGATGTATACCCATATGCTGTTGGTAATGGACGAATATCAGTTTGTATTGTTGTCGACATCCCTAATAAACGAGCATGCTCCGTGTGCATTAACATCTCTGCTGCAATTGTTTCTTGTGCTTGCTTCAATAACATATGAGTAACAGCTGTTTCTTCTGCTTGAACTGCTGCTAGCGCATGTATTTTACTATAATGGTTTAGATAATACATATCCTGCACTAAATACCGTTTAAATGCTTCTTCTGGTAATGTTCCTTCTGCTAGTTCGACTACAAAAGGATGTGTCATGCTTTTTTCCCAACTCTTTGCTGTCATGACTTTTAACTCGTCTGTGAACAATGTCATTTTCTGATCCCCCTTTAATTAAGCGTAAAAAAACAACCACCTTCTAAAAAGAGAAAGTGGTTGTTTTTGTATGCGAAAAAACGGCTAAACACCCGCTGTTAAACAGAATGATGTTCCATACGAGAACAAGCCACATTCCTTCCGCTGGTACTAACCAGATCAAGTCAAAGGGTTGAGGACAATGTCCAATCTCAGCTTATCTAAGCTCCCCTAGTGGTGTTTATTTACTGCTTCATCTTAGCATGTTCATTCTAATCATTCAATCGTTATCTTTTTTCATTCATTTTCGTTACAAATTTTTCTGTAATAAGTTGTGGACGCGTAATTGCGCTTCCAACAACAATAGAATGAACACCTAATTGTTTACACTGCTGTGCTTTTTCAGGTGTATCAACATTACCTTCTGCGATGACAGGTAGTGTACATTTCTCAATAATTGTTCGTAGTTTTTCAAAATGATTAGCTGCCAAATCATGACCTTCAGATTCAGCTGTGTACCCAATCAATGTTGTCGATATACAATCAAACCCTAACGATTCAGCATTAAGGGCTTCATCTACTGTAGCAATATCTGCCATTAGTAATATATCAGGATAATTCAACTTAATTTTAGAGACTAATTCTGCTAAACTTTCACCATTCGGTCGTACTCGGCTAGTCGCATCTAAGGCAATCATTTCACAACCTGTTGTCA
This sequence comes from Brochothrix sp., assembly GCF_017549435.1. Taxonomy (NCBI): domain Bacteria; kingdom Bacillati; phylum Bacillota; class Bacilli; order Caryophanales; family Listeriaceae; genus Brochothrix; species Brochothrix sp. The sequence goes on along the minus strand of NZ_JAFYUW010000123.1, from coordinate 776 downwards.
TTAATTCATTAACTTCTAACATTGTGGCTGTAATAAATACAGGGGAGTCCTCATAGTCCCGTTTGATAATTCCTACAATGGGTAAACTTGTTGTCGCTTGAATTGCTATAATATCAATCACTGAATTTGCCCGAATACCAACTGCGCCACCTTGCTCAGCTGCAACTGCTAAACGGCTCATAATGTAAGAACTATGTAAGGGTTCATTTTCTAACGCTTGACATGACACGATTAAACCGTCTTTTACCTTTTTTAACATCGTCATTTTCATCCGCCTCCATTACCTTTTCACTACACTTCTTCACAGCACTCTCTGACGCCATTTTTTTCACGTTACTGTATCACTCTCAAAAATGTTTTCACACACTCAATATAACGATTGCAATCGCTTTCGTCAAATTATAACTGTCACTACTGACCTATTAATGGTGAAAAATTCGACCTGAAATACATACTGCAAAAAACAGATATTAGAAGATACTTTTGAAGATAAATTCAATGTGAGACCTGAAAATTAAACTGAAGTATATGTCGTTGACTTTAATGCCTGTCTTCAATACTCCAACTAAAAAAGGTAATGGTACTCTTAAAAGATTGAGGATTCTTTCACTATTTACTTGCAAATAATTTAATGCCTAATAACACTAAAATGCTGCCCATAATTTTATTCAAATAGTGTGAAATACTTTGATTTTTTTGTAGTTTCCCACTCAAAACACCTGCTATGCTTGCAATAACAACACTCCATATGAAACCTGTCATTGTAAAGGTAAACC
>NZ_JAFYUW010000122.1:0-16881 GCF_017549435.1 Brochothrix sp. | reverse complement strand
TTTATTACATGTGGATTGGCATACCAAGCGCAAGCTCAGCAGCTTCCATTACTGTTTCACTTAATGAAGGATGTGCATGAATTGTTAAAGCGATATCTTCAGCGTTCATACCTGCTTCGATAGCTAAACCAATTTCAGAAACAACATCACTTGCATTAACACCTACAACTTGACCACCAATTACAAGGTTGTCAGATTTGCGAGTGATTAAGCGTACAAAGCCTTCAGGCGCGTTTAAAGATAACGCACGGCCGTTACCGCCTAATGGGAATTTTGAAGCTTTAACATCATAACCAGCATCTTTTGCTTCTTTTTCAGATAATCCAACTTGAGCGATTTCTGGATCAGAGAACACGATTGCAGGCATAACGATATAATCAACTTCTGAAGGTTCACCAGCAATTACTTCTGCTGCAACTTTACCTTCGTATGATGCTTTATGAGCAAGTGGAGCGCCAGCAACGATATCGCCGATTGCAAAAATGTTAGAAACACTTGTGCGACCTTGTTTGTCAACTTCAACTAAACCACGATCTGTTAATTTAACACCTGCTTGTTCTAAGCCAATTTCAGCTGTGTTAGGGAAACGACCAACCGTTACCATTACATAATCAGCTTCAACTGTTTCTTCTTTATCATTTGCTTTATAAGAAACGACAACGCCTGTATCTGACTCTTCAACACCTTGTGCTAAAGCTTTAGTTACGATAGTTGCGCCTTTGTCTTTCATTTTACGCTTAACAGGTTGTACCATATCTTTAGGGTATTGCGGTAAAATTTCATCGCCACCTTCTAAGATAACAACTTCAGTACCTAAGTTTGCAAAAGCAGAACCTAGTTCAGTTCCGATATATCCGCCACCAATGATGACTAATTTTTTCGGTACTTCTGGTAAAGCTAAAGCTGTAGTTGAGTTAAGTACACGTTTTGAATATTTGAAACCTTTGATTTCAATCGGTGTAGAACCTGTTGCGATAATCAAGTTTTTGTATGTGTATGTTTCAGCGCCATTTTCGTGCATTACACGAATTGAGCTGTCTTCACCAACATAAGCTTCACCTGCAACAACAGTTACTTTATTTTTCTTAAGAAGTCCAGCAACGCCTGAAGTTAATTTATTAACAACGCCGCCTTTCCATTCTTGAGCTTTCGTAAAGTCTAATTTGATATCTTCAGCTAAAACACCCATGATATCTGAATGTTGAGCTTCTTGATAACGGTGACCAATAGTGATCAATGCTTTTGAAGGAATACAACCAACGTTTAAGCATGTTCCACCAAGGTTTTCTTTTTCAATTAAAGTTACTTGTTGACCAAGTTGTGCGGCACGAATGGCAGCTACATATCCACCAGGTCCCCCACCAATAACGATTGTTTCTGCATCAATTGGAAAATCGCCTACTACCATAATTTATCCCTCCATTAATAACAATTCTGGGTCAGCCAGTAATCGTTTGATATGATTCATTGCATTTTGAGCTGTTGCGCCATCGATGATACGGTGATCGAAGCTTAATGATAAGGCAATTACTGGAGCAACTGCAACTTCACCATTAACTACGATTGCTTTATCAGCAATACGGCCAATTCCTAAAATAGCAACTTCTGGATGGTTGATAACTGGAGTAAACCATTGTCCACCAGCAGAACCAATGTTAGAGATAGTTGTAGATCCACCGCTCATTTCTGAAGCGCCTAATTTACCATCACGTGCTTTAACAGCTAATTCATTGATTTCAGCAGAGATAGCAAAAACAGATTTAGTGTTTGCATCTTTAACAACAGGTACTAATAAACCACGATCAGTATCAGCAGCGATACCAATGTTATAGTAATGTTTGTAGATAATTTCATCAGATGAATCATCGATAGATGCGTTCAATACTGGGTATTTTTTAAGTGCACTTGTTAATGCTTTAACAACATATGGCAAGTAAGTTAATTTAATGTCTTGTGCAGCAGCAACTTCTTTGAAACGTTTACGATGAGCAACAAGTGCAGATACATCGATTTCATCCATTAAAGTTACGTGAGGTGCAGTGTGTTTCGAGTTAACCATTGCTTTAGCAATTGCTTTACGAATACCTGACATTTTTTCACGAGTTTCACGTTCACCTGGAGCGATTGGTGCTGGAGCAGCTTTTTCAGTTGCAGTTGCAGCTGGAGCAGCTTCTTCAGTTGATGATGCTACTGCAGCAGAATCACCATTCAAGAATGCTTCAACGTTTTCTTTAAGAACACGACCTGCTTTACCAGAACCGGCAACGCTAGAGATGCTCACACCGTTATCACGTGCAAATTTACGTACAGATGGCATAGCAATAACACGATCATTTTCGCGTTCTACAGCTTCTGTCGCAACAGGTGCAGGAGTTGATGCAGGTGCTTGTTGAGCAGCTGGGTCAGGAGCGTTTACTGGAGCAGCTGGAGATTCAGGAGTTTGCTCTTGTGTTTCAGCTGGAGCAGCTTCTTCTTGATCATTGTCATGACCTGGTGCATCGATAGTGATTAATAAATCACCAACAACAGAAACAGTACCTTCAGTTACATGAACTTCTAATACAGTACCTGTTACAGGACTTGGAATTTCTTCAACACTTTTATCATTTTGAACTTCTAACAATGGCTCATCTTCTTCGATTTTATCGCCTGGTTTTACAAACCATTTTACGATTTCGCCTTCGTGAATACCTTCACCGATATCTGGTAATTTGAATTTAAATGACACTTTTATCCATCCCCTAACATTTCTATTAGTTTAAGCAATCACACAGAAAACATGCGATTGCTTATACTGTTTATATCTTTCAAGTTACAACGTTTCTAAATTAGAAAGAAAGAACTTCTTTAGCTTTGTTGTAAATATCTGTTTTGTTTGGTAACCAAGCAGTTTCAGCTTGAGCAAATGGGAACACTGAATCAGCAGCTGTTACACGGCCAACTGGCGCTTCCAAGCTAAGGATTGCACGATCGTTAATTTCAGCAACAACATGTGCTGCAACACCTGCTTGTTTTTGAGCTTCTTGAATAACAACCACGTGGTTAGTTTTTTCAATAGAAGTAACAAGTGTTTCAGTATCGATTGGGCTAACAGTACGTAAATCGATAACTTCTGCAGAAATACCTTCTTTTTCAAGGTCTTCAGCAGCTTTTAATGATTCTTGAACCATTGCGCCATAAGCGATAAGAGTAATGTCAGTACCTTCACGACGGATGTTTGCTTTACCAAGAGGAACAGTGTAAGAACCTTCTGGAACATCTTCACGGAATGAACGGTAAAGTTTCATGTGCTCTAAAAATACAACTGGATCGTTATCACGAATAGCAGAGATTAATAAACCTTTTGCTTCGTAAGGAGTTGATGGAATAACAACTTTAAGACCAGGAGTTTGAGCCATTAATCCTTCTAAACTATCAGCATGCATTTCAGGAGTATGTACACCACCACCGAAAGGCGCGCGGAAAACAACTGGCATGTTACGAGTGTTACCTGAACGGTAACGAGTACGGGCTACTTGGCCAGCTACTTGGTCAAATACTTCGAATACAAAACCGAAGAATTGAATTTCAGCTACTGGACGGAAACCTTTGTATGCTAAACCGTTTGCTAAACCACCAATTGCAGATTCTGCAAGGGGTGTATCGAAGACGCGGTCAACGCCAAATTCTTTTTGTAAGTTTTCAGTTGCACGGAAAACACCGCCGTTGTTACCAACATCTTCACCAAAAACAAGTACGTTTTCATCGTTACGTAATTCTGTTGCAAGCGCATCAGTGATCGCTTGAATCATCGTCATTTGTGCCATGTTATTTCGACTCCTTTTCAGTGTAGATTGCAATTTGCTCTGCGATATTAGAAGTAGGCGTTTCAAACATGTTATTTAATAAGTCTGTAACTTTTTGTTTTGGAATCGCATCTGCTTCTTTGATTGCTTCTTTGATTTCTTCTTTAGCGCGTTCGATAACAGCTTCTTCTTGCTCTACTGTCCATAAGTTTTTAGACTCTAAGAATTTACGGAAACGAACGATTGGATCTTTCAATAACCATTCTTCATCCATTTCTTTAGTACGGTAACGAGTTGGATCATCACCAGCTAATGTATGTGGACCAAAACGGTAAGTTAATGTTTCGATAACAGTTGGGCCTTCACCATTGATAGCACGTTCACGCGCTTCACGAGTAACTGCATAAACAGCTAATGGATCCATACCATCAACAACAACACCAGGTACTCCAGCAGCAACAGCTTTTTGAGCTAATGTTGGTGCAGCAGTTTGCAATTCACGAGGAACTGAGATAGCGAAGCCGTTGTTTTGGATAACGAAGATTGCAGGTGATTTAAATGCACTTGCAAAGTTGATTCCTTCATAGAAATCACCTTGTGAAGAACCACCATCACCTGTATAAGTGATAGCAACACTTTTTTCACCGCGTTTTTGAATACCAAGAGCAACACCAGCAGTTTGTACATACTGAGCACCAATGATAATTTGTGGTGATACAAGATTTAAATCTTTAGGGTATTGATTTCCCGCAAAATGACCACGTGAGAATAAGAAAGCTTTCGCTAACGGTAATCCGTGCCAGATTAATTGAGGAACATCACGATAACCAGGTAAGATGAAATCTTCTTGTTCTAAAGCGAAATGAGTCGCTAATTGTGAAGCTTCTTGGCCTGCTGTTGGCGCGTAAAAACCAAGACGTCCTTGTTTATTTAATGATGTAGAGCGTTGGTCTAACACACGTGTCCAAACCATACGTTCCATTAATTCCACCATTTTTTCGTCAGATAAATCAGGCATGTATTCTGGGTTTACAACTTCACCGTTTTCATTTAACACTTGAACTGGTTCAAATTGTTTAGCGATTGCTGCAAATTGTTTCTTTACATCGACAATAACTTTTTTTTGCTTAATTGCCATGTTACTCCACTCCTTTTTTAGGTAATTGTTACCAAATCAGTTGATACTGTATAAAGCACATCTTTGATTGTATACTAGGTCAAGATTTAATGCAAAATAAATCGTATATGATATTATACAGCTTCCATGACTACTATAACAAACACACCCTATTTGGTCAAATATTGATACCTATTAAAACACAAAAACCTATGAAGCGCCTACGCTTAAGCGTTTTCACGCTGAAATACCTAAAAAAAACAGTTCTCATCTGTTATATGACAGAAACGTCGTATACTAGTACACAAAAGCGATTGTTTTTAATTATATGTATTTTTAGATATGACTTGTTGCTAATAGCTTGATTTTGATTAAATTTTTAACCATTTATTGATTATATTTTAACTATTATTATGCACTCAAAAATTAACTATATTATGCACCTAAACAATTAAATGTTCTTTTGTGTTATTTTCTGATAATATATTAGTGATATAGGACATATTTTTAGCGTAGCACATACACTAAATTCTTCATATTTTAAAACAAACTAAAAATTTTAAGAGGTGTAACGGATTATGATTACAATGAAAGATATCGTTCGTGAGGGACATCCCTCATTAAGAGTAAAAGCAAAAGATGTAAATTTACCATTGTCTGCGGAAGACATTAAGATTGGAAATGACATGTTGACGTTTTTAAAAAATAGTCAAGATGAAGAAATTGCAGAAAAATATGAATTGCGTGCTGGGATTGGTATTGCTGCTCCACAAATCGCAGTAGAGAAACGTATTATTGCGCTACATTTGCTGGATGACCGTGAACGTCTGATTAGCCACGTTCTATACAATCCAAAAATTGTTAGTCATTCTGTTGAAGATGCATGTTTAGCTGGTGGAGAAGGTTGTCTTTCAGTGGACCGTGATGTCCCAGGATATGTTGTGCGTCATATGCGTGTCACTGTGTCAGCGTTTGATATCAATTCTAAACCTGTGAAATTAAGATTTAAGGGTTACCCTGCCATGTGTGTTCAACATGAAATTGATCATATTAACGGCATTATGTTTTATGATCATATAAACGATAAAGACCCTTACGAACTTAAAGATACTGTAACAGTGATTGATTAATTGTTTCTATTTAATATGAAATGAGGAACATTCTGTGTTTAAAAAACTCGATGGCTTCACATTAAAGTTGATTGCGTTATTATCAATGACGATTGATCATATCGGTGTTTTCTTTTACTTGGATTCCGGTTGGCGCATTGTCGGCCGATTAGCGTTTCCAATTTTCGCTTTCTTATTAACGGAAGGGTATCGTCATACCCACAATCGTAAAAAATATTTTCTAACAATCGCCTTATCAGGTGTTATCATGCAAATCCCTCTTTTCTTTATGCAAGAACCAATGTTTAATATCTTTTTAACTTTGGCGCTTGGGATGCTCGCGTTATATGGCATTGAGTTTAAAAACTACTTCTTAGTCGGACTCATTTTACTGAGTGCTTGGATTTTTCCATTCGATTATGGTTTGTATGGTATTTTACTGATTATTGGTTCTTACCTATTGAAAAATCGCTGGCTGTTATTTTCCATCTATAGTTTAGCAATTGCTTTTTTAAGCCAATACACAGACCATCTTAGTGTTATTCAGCTTTATGCTATCGCGGCGTTACCTTTTATTTACATGTACAATGGGCAACGTGGTCGCAGTTGGAAATGGTTTTTTTACATTTATTACCCCCTGCATATCATTATAATTAACATCCTTGCAACGCTAGTGATGTATCTAAAACAATAGATTGAGAGGTTAACAACTATGTTTCAACACGTCGTACTCAAACAATTGCAAAATATTGCTGATGGAAAATTTGGTTTGGAACGAGAAAACTTGCGAGTGACAGCTTCAGGACGTCTTGCAATGACTCCGCATCCCAAAACACTAGGCGATAAGTGTTGCAACCCAGAAATAACAACCGACTTTTCTGAAAGTCAGATTGAAATTGTCTCACCTGCTGTCTCTTCAGTTGAAGCACTTTTACCTGAAATCAGCCGCATCAACGCTAAGGTGAAAAAAGGACTGGAAGATGAGTATTTGTGGATGCAAAGCGTTCCTCCTTGTCATTTACCGCCCGAAGATAAAATTCCACTGGCGCAGTTTGGTGTTCCTGGTGACGTTATCTATGAAAAAACAGAGTATCGTATGTATCTTGCTGCTAAGTACGGTAGTTATAAGCAATTGTACTCCGGTATTCATTTCAACTTTTCGTTTGACGAGGATCAATTGAATGAACTACTATCACTGGAACAACGTAATGATTTTTATATTCGATTAATGGCACAAGCTTTAAAATATCGTTACTTCTTAACGTTTACACTAGCAGCAAGCCCTAAAACAATTAACGGTACGACCTATCGTTCTGCTCGCTTAGGAAAAGAAGGTTATCATAATACGCAGCCAATACTATTAGATTATAGCGATACAGCCTCTTATCTCTGTTCTCTCAAAAAGGTGATTGATTCAGGCGTCATTGAAGGCTCTCGTGAACTTTATGAGTTGGTTCGTGCAAAAGGCACTAATATGGATGAGTTTAATTCACTTAAAGCTGAAATCAATCGAATTGAATTACGATTACCTGATTTAAATCCGTTTTATCCAGATGGTATTAATCCTGCCGATTTATATGTTATGCACCTTTATATTAAGTGGTGTAGCGGGTTAATCAACGATAGTTATACTGATGAAGAACAACTAATAGCTTCACAGTTATCGTTTGAAGCTTCGGAGTTAGATCTCACAGTGGCTGTTGAACATAAAATTAAAGCAATCTTTGATGCTCTTTTCGTTTATTTAGAGAACGCAGGGTTACCTTCTATTTATCATCAAAGTTTATTAGAAGCCTATGACCGATTCTTATACCCTAAAAAACGTTATGCTGAAAAATTATTACACGCTTATTCTGAAAGTTCATTTGAACAATTCAATTTAGAACACTCTATTAAATAACAGAAACGAAATTCCTATCGCTACTTTAAGATAAGAATTTCGTTTTTATTTTGCCTAAAACATTGCGGTGAAACCTTTTAATAATAGCGTTTGATAACTTCTTTATAAAAGATTTTTAATTCTGATGTAAAAACTCGGATTTATTTCTTGTACAATCCTTATCTGCTATGTATAATACTATTATCATAGAGTAAAGGAGCGAATTACATGTCTAAAAAAAGCATATTTTTGATAGCTATCATCAGTATATTAACCTTGGTCCTTGCTGCTTGTGGTTCAAACAATGCAGCCCCTGAAAAAAAATCAAATAATACCACTAATAAATCAGTTCATTTTGTTGAAACTGAAGATTTATTAACCCTTAATACAACTAATGAAGAGGATTTCGCAAGTTTCACAGCACAAAATCAAGTTTTAGAAGGATTGTATTCTCTCGATAAACAAGATAATGTTATCCCTGCAGTTGCTAAGTCATTGCCTAAAATTAGTGCTGATAAGAAAACATATACCATTCAATTACGAGATGACGCTAAATGGTCTGATGGTTCAGCAGTCACAGCAAAAGACTTTGTTTATGCATGGCAACGTGCTGTCTCACCTAAAACTGCACCTTCTTATTCAATTTTATTTGTAAATAGCATTAAAAATGCAAAAGAAGTAAATGAAGGAAAATTAAAAAGCAGTGAACTTGGCGTTAAGGCTGTCAATGACTATGAGTTACAAATCGAATTGATTAAACCCATCAGTTACTTCCCGTCACTTTTAAGTTTCCAAACTTTTTTCCCAATTAAACAAAGCTACCTAGAAAAACAAGGGGATAAATATGGAACATCAAGTGCCACAACTTTATACAATGGCCCTTTCACACTCAAAGGTTGGAGTGCTAGTGGCGATGGTTGGACTTATGTTAAAAACAAAAACTACTGGGATGCTAAAAATGTCAAAGTTGATGACATTAAAGTATCCGTTGTGAAAAATACAGGTACCGCCGTTAATCTTTATCAAAGTGGCGATGTTGATCGTGTCGTATTAGATGGTGAATTTGCTAAACAATATCGTGGCTCTAAAGATTTCCAAAATGAAAAAGATGCCCTTGTTGCTTATTTGCGTTTAAATGAAACTAAAGAGTCACCTTTAAAAAATAAAGACTTACGAAAAGCTGTCAGCTTAGCAATTAACAAAGAAACACTTGTTAACAAAATTCTCGATGATGGTTCTTTTGTAGCTGACGGTTTTATTCCTAAAAATTTCATTAATAACCCAGAGACAAATGCTGATTTTAGAACGGATGCTGGTACATTACAAAAACAAGACTTAAAAGAAGCTCAAACAGCATGGAAAGTAGCTCAAAAATCTTTAGGTAAAGACAAAATTAATCTTGTATACCTTACATCTGATAGCGACACAGATAAAAAAATCGCTGAATATATCACAGATCAACTTCAAAAAGACTTACCAGGTTTAACTGTTGAAATTAAAGCTTTACCAAGTAAAAACAAACAGCAAGCTTATTTCGAAGGAGATTATGACATTTCAGATGGTGCTTGGATGCCTGATTATAAAGATGCTACGACTTATCTTAATATTTTCGAATCTAAAAGTAGTCAAAATTACATTGGTTTTAAAAATACAACCTATGACCAATTATTAAATGATGCTGATAATAAAAACGCGGGTAACGATGAAGCACGCTGGAAAAACTTAGTGGCTGCTGAAAACATTCTTGTAAATAAAGAGTATGCCATCACACCACTCTATCAAAAACAAACAGCATTGTTACAAAAAGATCGTGTTGCTAATGTAGTAAAACATAACTTTGGTTCACCTTATAGTTATAAATATATCACTGTAAAATAACAAAAAAACGTATCGCTAAACAGCGATACGTTTTTTACTGAATACAAACGGCAAACCTAGGTCGTTACTCCTCACTCACATAGGATTACGTACCATCAGTACGCGCACCGTTGTTCGCTTGTCTTTCCTACTATCTTAGCATTTGTCTTTAGTCTACTAATCTTTTGAAAAAGGATTTTAAGTGAACTATAAAAGAGATAACAGTTTAGTTTTACTTTTTCTACAACCTGAAACGTATCGCTAAACAGCGATACGTTTTTTTGAAAACTATTCTGTTTTTTCTAATTGCGAGGCCAATGTTTGCACACGACTATTTAATGAAAAAAGGATTTGCAGTTCCTCAGCAAAATCAATCGTGCGTACTAAAACAGTTTTTGGTGCGTGAATTGCCACTGCACTAAAATTCAAAATTGTTGTGATTGATGTTCCTGGGATTTTTCCCATCAACTGTGTCGCTTCATCACCAGAACAGGCAATCAACAAAGTTTCAATCTGTTTTTCTTCTATTATTTTTTTGAAATCACTAATGCTATATATCGGAACACCATTTTCAATTGTGCCCACCTCATTATCAGTAAAATCAAATGCACAACTCACTGACATATTGGCTGCACTAAAACTAGGATAGTGTAACAATGATTTCCCCAATAAATCCATGCCCACAACTGCCATCAAACGACTATGTGTATCTGAAAAAAGATCCTCAAAAAATGTCATTAAACTTTCTACACTATAGCCGTACCCTTTCTTTCCTAACGCCCCAAAATAAGAAAGATCACGGCGCACAGTTGCTGCCTCAATCCGAAGATCTTTACTTATCTCTTTTGATGAGACACGATCTATCTGATTGTTTTCCAATGTTTTTACATACTGATAATACAAACCCATACGCTTTGCAGATGCTTTAGGTATATCAGGGTATTTGTTAAACAAGGTACCACTCCTTTGTTTGAACGATTCAATTCGTTAATACCATTGTATAGGTATTTATTAAATTTGGCTAGATAGCATCGTCATATAATGTTGTTAATTGTGTACGTTCCCTTTTACGAGAAAATCAGTTAAACTAATAAGAGAGAAGGATGTGTGCTTACATGATATTATTACAAGTTAGTCAACTTACAAAACTATTCGGAGCCGAACCTGTGCTCGAAAATATACAGTTGGAAATCCAAACAAATGATCGAATTGCCTTAGTTGGTAAAAATGGTGCTGGTAAATCAACCTTATTAAAAATAATCGCTGGACAAATTTCATACGATACAGGTCAGATTAGTAAACCTAAAGATGTTACCATTGGTTATCTAGCTCAAAATACTGGCTTGGAATCTGATCGTACGATTTGGGATGAGATGCTGACCGTTTTTGAACCCTTAAAAAAAATGGAAACCAAAATGCGTTCCTTAGAAGAACAACTTGCAACGCCAGCTGTTTATGAAGATAGTGAACGTTATCAGCAAGTATCTTCCCAATATGATAATTTGCAACATGATTTTAAGGAACAAGGTGGTTATCAATACGAATCTGATATTCGCTCAATCTTACACGGTTTCCGTTTTTATGAAGAGCGTTATAATCAAGTGATTAATAGTCTTTCAGGGGGCCAAAAAACACGATTGGCCTTAGCAAGACTGCTACTCTCCAAAAATGACATTTTAATTTTAGATGAACCGACTAACCATTTAGATATCGAGACATTAACATGGTTAGAGGATTACCTCTCTAACTACCGCGGTGCGTTACTTATCGTTTCACATGACCGTTATTTTCTAGATCGTGTGGTCAACCAAGTTTATAGTATTAGTCGTAAAAAATCGACGCATTATGTGGGTAACTATTCGCATTACCTCGAACAATATGCAGCTGATTTGGAAAAAGAATGGAAATTATTTGATAAACAGCAAGATAAAATCGCTAAACTAGAAGATTTTGTTCAACGTAATATAGTGCGTGCATCCACAACTAAACGTGCTCAATCACGGCGTAAACAACTCGATAAACTTGATCGTTTAGATAAACCTCAAGGTGATGAAAAAGCAGCACATTTTGGTTTTACGATTGATAAACCAAGTGGAAAAGATGCCCTTATAACAACAGACTTATCGATTGGTTATGAAGGTACGCCTCTTTCCTCTAATTTGAATATTGATGTTAAACGCACTGACGCTATTGCTCTTGTCGGTCCTAATGGTGTTGGAAAGTCAACATTGTTAAAAACTTTAATCAAACAAATACCAGCATTAGCTGGCAGTTTCAATTTTGGCGCAAATACGGAGATTGGCTATTATGATCAAGAAATAGCAACGATGAATAGTCGTCAAACTGTATTGGAAGAACTTTGGTCAGCTTATCCAAGCTTGGATGAAAAAATCATACGTACTATTTTGGGGTCTTTCCTCTTTACAGGCGATGATGTGAAAAAGGCTGTTAATATGTTGAGTGGTGGCGAAAAAGCTCGTCTAGCATTATCTAAATTAACGCTCCAACATGCCAATTTTCTGATTTTAGATGAACCTACTAACCATTTAGATATCGATAGTAAAGAAGTTTTAGAAAATGCTTTAATAGATTATGAAGGTACATTACTATTCGTTTCGCATGACCGTTATTTCATTAACCGTATTGCGAACAAAGTAATTGAATTATCTGCTGAAGGCGCTGTTACCTATTTAGGAGACTATGATTATTATGTTGAAAAACTTGCCATTCAAACTGAACGCGCTGAGATTTTAGCGGCAGAAACTGAAATAAAACAACAAATTGATACACCCAATGATCGCAAATTAAGCTACACAGAAGAAAAAGCAATTGCTCAACAAGCCCGAAAAAAGCAACGTGAAATCGAAGCTCTTGAACTGAAAATTGCAGAAACAGAAGAAACAATTGAAAAATTGGAACATACACTTGCACAGCCAGAAGTATTTGGTGACGTGGCTCAAACACAAACCTATCATAAAGAGTTATTAGAGGCTCAAGCTATCTTAGAAAAACTATTTGTGGATTGGGAAGCGTTATCCGAATAAACAGCAAAAAGAACATCGGTAAACATAACCGATGTTCTTTTTTTAATAACGTTCGATAATAAATAATGCGATGATAATCATGATAATACAGAGAATACACATTCGATTTTTAGTCACCTTCATTAGCGAGATTCTCTCACATCGATGGCTACATCACCTGAATTTGATTCAATGCTTAAGCTGTTTTCTGTCTGCTTAGTTTGCGTGTGATAATTACTGTTAATTTCATTCCCATTTAAATAACTATCGCCATATTTAGTGATGACTTTTACTGCCAAAGTTGATGGGCTCTTGATTTTAATATCACCATAACGATTAGTAATCACATTTTCACCAAACATATCATTATCAGTTAGTGAGATATCGCCGCTTGCATTTTTAATCGTAGATTGATTCCACTTACTTGCTTTCACATTAATATCACCGTAGTCACCCTCAAACTCGAATTTTTCAAACTTACTTTTAGTGATTTTAGTATCGCCTGCGTTATTAAGAACTGCCAGTATTTTGCTGTTCACTTGGTCAAGCTGTAAATCCCCATATTTTTGTTGTATCTTCAAATCACCTGCTACATTTACATCAGAAAAATTAACATCCCCACTCTTCAAATCCAAAGTGATTTCTTTAGCATCTTGCTGTTCAACTTTAACATCGCCACTACGATTCGTAATTACTAATTGATCCAATTTACTATTTTTAGGAACCGTAATCGTTACTTTGGGATAACTCGACGTTAAACCAATTTGAACATTACTGACACCTTCTTTTCCTTTAACTTCCAAACGATTATCTGTCGATGTTACAACCATTTTAGCCTCTTTATTATGTGTCAAAGTTACGCCTGCTACATCACCAGAAATAATTTCAACTTCAGCATCTTTCACATCAATAGCAATGTTTTTAAACGCTGCTACTTTTTGTGTTTCCGTTACATATTCTATCGGTACTAAACGATTATTATTCCATGTCAGGCTGTAAGCTGGTCCTTTAAAATAACCAACTGTTATAAGTATTAAACCTACTAATAGTAATAAAAATAAACTGGTCCTTATTTTTTTCATCGATTGACACCTCGTTTTGATTGAATTTTACGATACAACTTTTGAATTGTACCCGAGATAACTTTGAATAAAAACTGACAAAACGTTTTAAAAGGTAACATTAGTAACCCACCGATTGCCATTGCCACAAAACCAATACCGACAAAGAAAAAACTCGATGCAACATTTTCTGGAATAATAAGTATACCTGCTATAGCTGCACCAAGACCGCTGATTGTAAAGGCAATAAAAACAACTGCGTAACAAACAACGAGTGTTAAACTTACAACTGCTGCTACCATTAGCAAAGCCACTACTACTACCATAAGAGGTAATGTTACTGGGCTTGAAAGAATTCCTGCCATCACCCACCACAAGGTTGTTGAGCGACGTTTTACTGAGGTATCTTTATCATTCAGTTCTTTAATAGCAAAATCAGCGGTAACTTCCCGTGCGATACGTTTTGGACTTCCAATTTCTGCTATCACCTCATTTTCAGTTTTCATTGTCATACCTTCATCGATAAATTCACTATAGTATGTTAGTATATCGTCTCTTTCTTCAGCTGGTAATCGTTTTAAATGCTTTGATAAAGTCATTATAAATTGATTTTTATTCATGTTTGCCCTCTCCTTCAACAACTTGTTTTATTTTCCCTTGGAAAATTTCCCACTCACTGGCTAATAATTCTTTATGTGCCAGACCTTTTTCTGTAATTTTGTAATAACGTCTGTTTCTTCCTTGATAAGCTTCATCATACGTAATAACATGTTCGTCTTTCTTAAGTCGGCGCAAGACCGGATATAAGGTTGATTCACTAATATCCATTACTTTTTTTACCTCAACTGTTAAGGCGTAACCATAAGCATCTTCGCGTGCTAAAACACCCAGTACACAGAAATCGAGTAACGCCGCACCTATTTGAAAATTCATGAGCTTGTCCCCCTCTAATACTATACGTCATATAATATATACATACTATACAACGTATAATATTGGTTGTCAACACTGTTAGTTATATTTATTAGTTAAAAAGTTATCAATATAGTTATCTCCGCAAAAAAAAGCATCCAAACACAAGCTTAGGACACTTTTTTAATGGTTACGCCTTGAGTACCAAACGCTCACTATTAACTAAAAAACGAGAAATAATCAAACAAATAATGCTCGAAGCGAGCAACACTAATATACCTGTTCCTGTTGTAAAATAAGCTGATTTAAAATGATCGACGATGTTCCCTTCTGTTATATCGACAATGTTAAAATAAAATAAAATAAACGGATTAAATGCTAACCAGGTTGCTTCTACTGCTTCAAATCGCTGCGTTAATTGTTGTGTTATTATTAATAACACTAACTCAACAATCATCGTGATGACTGTATTTTTAAACAGCAATAATAAAACAGTGGTCAGATTAACAATAAAATACATTGCCGCACTAACCAGCAGAATAACTTGCAGTAATTGCTTGGTTATTGTAATAAAGTGATAACCCGTTACATCCTTTACGAGTACAGGATAGTCACTATAACTATAGCCATTGACTGTACCAGCAATAAAGAATGATAATAAGAATAGCAAAGCGATAAAGACAAAGCCAATTCCATAAGCTACAAATTTTTTCGCACCCATAATACGGCTCTTTTTGAGTGGTAAGGTTGTTAAAAAACGCCATTTCCCTGTTTCAATATCGCTGCCTAACACACCCGTTATCACGAGAATAAAACAAAAAGGCAAGAAATAAGGGAACATATAACGCATCATATTGACACTGAAATCTGGTCCCCAAACGCTAAACATCGTACTGTTGTATTCATAACCTTTTTTTGCAATCTCTTTTTTTAAGGCTAAATCAGTTTCTAATTCTTGAAAATCAGGACTTCTATCTTGTCTACCACTAGTGATTTCTTCAATACGATGTTCTTCCATCAGCATTTCAAGTTGTAAAGCTGTTTTACTATCGTTAGCATTAAGGGCAGCTACGCGTTCAACTCCTAATTGTAATAATTTTTCTTCGCTTGCTAAATTTTGACGATCTTTCTCTGTTTCTATGTCTAGTTTTGTTTCATCGATTACTCGTTGCACTTCAGTATTGTTCAAAACTTGTTCCTCAGCCAACCCTCTTTCGAGCATATGATATTGATTATTATGAATGGCATAAAACATACTGGTTGCAGCAATCAGAATAAAGAGAATAACATAAACAACTTTTTGCTTCAAAACTTTTTTCAGTTCAAACTTAAGTAGTAAATTAATCACTAGCTGCCTCCTCACCATAAATTGCTTCATAGTTGTACATCGTTTTAGCTGCTAACAATGTGAGTTTAAGGACATTAATGTTCCATTGACTAAATATTGCCATCAGTAAACGTATGGTCTGTTGTTCAATTTCCACTATTATTTCAGTGTTACTCATATGCTTTATGTTTTTTATCGTCTCACAGGCTAACAAACGTTGTTTTTCTTCATCGGTCAGTTGCTTCTCTAACTGTAGATGGTAACTGTCGGTCAAAGGATCAACAAGATTATCGGCTTCAACAAGCACACCCTTTTTTATAAAGTGGACCACATCTGCTAATTCATCTACGTCTTGCAATTGATGCGTTGAAAAAATAACTGTTTTGTCATCAGCTATTAAACGCTTGATGTGTTGTTTGATTTGCTTACTCACTAATAAATCTAGCCCATTTAGCGGTTCATCCAACACATATAACTCTGCTTCGGATAACAATGCCATCGCAAACAACAATTGTTGCTTCATACCTAATGAATAGGTTTTAACTTTCAAATTTATAAAACCATCAATCTGTAATAGTCTTGTTACTGAATCAATACTTCTTTTAGGTTGATAAGCTTTAGCAATCAACTCTAAATGATCTTTCCCACTAAGAATCGGATACAACATCTCATTACCTTGTAAGAAAAAACACCTTTCCGTTGGAAGTGTTCGCTCAATATCACCAGTAGTCGGCCGATACAAACCAGTAATTAAACGAAAAAGTGTTGTTTTACCACTCCCATTAGGTCCAATGATAGCCGTGATTTTTTT
>NZ_JAFYUW010000015.1:0-4660 GCF_017549435.1 Brochothrix sp. | reverse complement strand
TTTCAGCGATAGCTAATCAAAAATTAGAAATGTTTTTTATAGCACCCCCATACATCGGACAAGGATACGGGCGTTCTATCATGGCTCACTTATTTTCTGATTTCGCGATTAAGTCAGTGGATGTTAATGAACAAAATGCTGCTGCAGTTAGATTTTATCTTAAACAACACTTTGAAGTCCTTTCGCGAGACGAAAGAGATGACGGTGGTAAACCATATCCTATTTTACATTTAGGATTAAAGACATAATAAAAAGCCGACAGACTGACAGTTAAACGCCAGCTTGTTGGCTTTTTTATTTGCGCGTGATTAAGTTACTCTTTTAAGCGATAAAATTTAATACCCGCAGTAATCACACAAGCAGCACCTAATAGGATTAACCAAAAATGGATGGGACTATCTCCCGTGTGTGGTAGTGTAGAATCAGCAATTTGTGTTGTAGCTGTTTTATCTGAAGAATGTGTTTGTTCTACTGGTGAAATAGCAGCATCTGTAGAAGAACTCGTTTCACGTTCAGATGAATTTTTTTTTGACTTAGATGAAGAGCTATTCTCACCATTAGTTGAACTTGTTGCAGTATCAGAAGAGTTTGTATCACTTCCAGATGTATCTGATTCACTAGAAGAAGAGCTATCAGCACTATCTGTTGAACTTGTTTCGTCGTTAGAGGTGCTCGTATTATCATCAGTAGATGAATCTTCTGATGTAGGTGGCTCTACAGGTGTATTGCCGTCAAAAACAGCTTGATTTGATGTTGTTAAATTTGGATGTGAGAACATATATGCTTTTGCTGTATCGAGTTTATCTTGCTGTTTAGCTAATTTAGCTGCACTGTAGCTGTCTTGTAAGCCAATTTGGTTAGCTGTTATGCCATACTGTTTCGTAACAACTTCACTGAACAGGTATGTGTATTTAGCATCGCCAGCAATCAGTTTTTCGAAAATAGCATTGCCTCGTTCAAAAGCTGTTTGATAATCATCAGGTGTTTGAAAATTCAAATCATCAAATTCATGTGTGCGTGACATGAACTCGCCCCAATAAAACTCAGCAAAAGGAACAGAAATAGTATCTTTATTGATTGCAGTTGAGCGCCAGAAGTAGTTCAAACCGCGGAAAGGATCATTCACAAACAATTGATTATTCATTTGTTTTGGCAATTTCAAGCCTGAAATTGTTTCGTACTGATGTGTGGCTACATTATAAGCTTTCGGATACATATACTTTTGTGCTAACATCGTTTGCCAAAAAGTTTTTTCATCTAAATCACTATAGTCTGCAATTACTGCGACATTAATTTTATCATAGCCCAGTCCGGTCATCTCTTTAATGAGTTGATTTGTATTTGAGCCATGATGACCATCGATAGCATAATATTCTTTATGGGGTCCAATCACAACTTGGACAGATAAACTTCCAAGCGCTGGGTTGACGAGTGCCCCTAATTCTTCACGCATATTAACTGTTTTCAAAAGATTTTTATCTTGCTTTGGGGTTTGTGTATCAGCAGTTAAATAGTTGCCTTTGATATAACCATTGTCTTCATTAAAATCTTCAAAGAAACTGGCTGTTAAAGCAGCATCATTGGCGAGATACTCAGTCAATTTATAGGAAATTTGAATTTTTCCGATACCTGCTTGAGTGGGGTGAAGGCTTGAGATTGGTACATCGTAGACAACAGTCGGCGATAATGATGCCTCAGCTGCGACTGTTTTAAAGGGAAGGAAAGCGAAAATTAATAGTAAGATGACAATACTAAGCTGTGTGATTTTTTTCATAGTAGCTCCTTTAAGATGTGATGTCTTTATCTTAAAGTAAATATATTTTTAAATGGTGAAGTCTACTTAAAGGTTATGTTAAGATTATGTAAAGCGCTGATTTGTAAAATAAATCGAATGGCTAAAAAAGCATTTTTGCTAAGTTTTCATTGCCATGTTATAATTTTAGTAACTTAAAAACAGAAGGGACGATGGGTGGCCGATGAAAATATAATCTTGTTGTAAACGTTTGAACTGAATTTTTCAAATGATACCAATAGGATTAGTCTGCCCATTTTCTCTAAAAATAACGTATACGTTTATTTAGTGCGGCATATATACTAATCCTTCCATTAATATGATGGAGGGATTTTTTTCTCCCTTCGCGAGAGGATGATTACATGAAAGAATTAATGAAAATGAATAACATCACAGTTACATTTAAAGAGGATTTATTATTTAAAGCGGAACACATCGGTATTCAACAAGGTGAATGTTTAGCAATTATTGGTCGAAATGGAGCAGGAAAATCGACCTTAATGCGTTTGATGACAGAGGATTTACTACCAAGTACGGGTCATATTCAGTGGTTTGATACGCAAATTAAACCACTATTAGTTGCTCAAGAAGCAGCAACATTTGTTGAAGATAAAATGGTTTCAACAAAAGAAGCACAATTATTATCACAATGGCAGGTCCCAAATCTACCCTATGAAAAATTAAGTGGTGGAGAGAAACTCAAACGACGTCTCGCTTTCGGCTTTGCGCAGCCACATGGTTTGTTATTGTTGGATGAACCGACCAACCACTTAGATAAAGACAGCACGGCGTTCCTAATTGAACAAATAAAAAGCTATACGGGTACAGTTGTACTGGTATCCCATGATCGCTATTTTATCGATGCTGTTGCGACGAAAATTTGGTCAATTGAATCTCAGCAAATTATTGAACAGATGGGTAATTATTCGCATTATCAGTCTGTTCGTGAAAACCGCGAAAAAGAACAAGCGCGGGCTTTTGATAAACAAAAAAAAGAAATCAAACGCGTATCCAACCAAATGAACACCTTACAATCATGGTCAAGTGAAGCCCATGCACAATCAACGAAACAAGAAGGCTTTAAAGAATATTACCGTGGTAAAGCGAAACGGATGGATACACAAGTTAAATCGAAACAAAAACGATTACAAAAAGAAATTGATAAAGCGGACCTTGCCCCGATAACACAAGAAGAGGCAGTTACCTTTACTCTGAAAAATCAGCCGAAACAAGGTCGTCGCATCTTGGAACTTCAAGGTATCACTAAAAAATATCAGCAAGAGACACTTTTTGAAGCGGTCAGTTTCACTATCCAGCAGGGGGAAAAAATAGCTTTAACGGGAGCCAACGGTGCGGGAAAAACAACTTTGTTAAATATTATTATGGGGGAAACACCCACAAGTGGAAGCGTTTGGCGTTCACCTGCAGCTAAAATAGGTTATTTAACACAAGAAGTATTTGATTTGCCGTTAGATAAAAGCCCTGAAAAGTTATTCACGCCTGATAATCGCTCTGAAATAGCAGGTATTCGTCATCTATTTAAACAACTAGGCTTTCAAGCGCAGCAATGGTTCAATCCAATTAGTGAAATGAGCATGGGGGAAAGAGTTAAGTGTAAGTTGATGCGCTATATCATTGAAGGAACTAATGTCCTTGTATTAGATGAACCCACCAATCATTTAGATTTACCTTCTCGCGAGCAATTGGAAGTCACTTTGGCTGCCTTTACGGGTACGTTAATCGTTGTGTCACACGATCGTTATTTCATCGAAAAAGTTACAGATAGAGTATTACTACTTAAAGATAAAAAAATAGGACAGCCGCTAGAAAAACAAGTCACAGGCGAGGATAATGATACCAAACGGCTACTTTTAGAGAATGAACGCCAACATATTTTGGGGCAACTTAGTTTATTGACGCCAAAAGATTCGAGTTATGATGATTTGGATAAAGCCTTTAAAGAACTCTCGCAACAGATTCGTAACTTAAGCTAATCATTCACATCCCCATAATACGAATATGGCTTTATAATAAGGGACAAATTGCTTTTTTCCTGTTTTTACAAAACGCCATTCCTTTGTTTATACTTTAGTTGTATCACGTTAAAACAACTGAAGGGAGCTAGCTTAAATGACGCAATTACACGTATTACAAAGCGTTTATGAAGATATTAAGAGCCGGATACAGCAACGAGGGCATGATGTGCAAGTGACTTTCCCGATAGAGGAATATCAGTATCCGTTTGTGGTTCTGGATAAACAGGAAGACCACAATTTTCTTGCAGAAAATCGCTCAGCTTATATTGTATTCACCTGTTATGATTATGCTGAAAAGCGTGAAGATATTTTAGATTTAATCAGAGATATTTTTCGCGAGTTCTTTGATAACGGTAGAGACCGTTTGCCATGGCCATTGCTACAAGCAAAACTTCAAATAGAAACAAACTGGCATCATGGGAAATCCGTGACAGGTGCAGAAGTAACGTTGCATTTAGATTTAAGTAAATAACACAGAAGCTCCCGCTCATTTTGCGGGAGTTTTCGTACGTGAAAGAGCTGTTATTTTCGATAAATTGCACTTAAAAGAGTCTCTATAAAATATAGAAAACCTTCGATTCAAAAATAGTGTTTTTATAATACCCGGTAAAAATAACACCGCGGTTTGTTTTATAAAATAAATAGGTGAAATACTTTATTAAATTATGTTTATCTTCCAAATGATTGTTTCAGAACGAGAGCGTTTCTTTTGTAACCAAATAAAGTGCTTTTAGCTAACAAATTAATAAGCTATTACGAAATTACAGTTAGATTATAGATAGTAGCGACTGTCCCTTATGCTCGAAATTTGCTATACTTAACAGGTTGAACA
>NZ_JAFYUW010000121.1:0-4200 GCF_017549435.1 Brochothrix sp. | reverse complement strand
TGTAGAATTCTTAACGAATTTACCGTAAATAGGGTGTTTTGTACGACGTTCAATAACAACGACTATGGTTTTATCCATTTTGTTGCTAGCAACAACGCCTATTCTCTCTTTTCTAAGATTTCTTTCCATGATAATTCCTTATTGTCGTTATTATTTATTGTCTTTACCTTCAACGATCTGACGTTTTCTGAGTTCTGTCATCATACGTGCGATCTCTTTGCGACAAGCGCCTAATTTATGTGGATTATCCAGCGGAGAAACTGCATGATTGAGCTTCATTTTAACATATTGTAAACGTTGCTCTTCTATACGTTCCATCAAGTCAGCTGTACTTAATTCATTGATAGCTTCTTTTTTCATAGTGCTTGTTCCTTCTTATTATTCAACATAATCTCTTCTTACAACAAATTTAGTTGTAACAGGTAACTTTTGAGCGGCTAAACGCATAGCTTCTTTAGCAATAGCTAATGAAACGCCTTCAGCTTCGAAAAGCATATGACCAGGATATACGCGAGCTGCAAAGTATTCAACATCTCCCTTACCTTTACCCATACGAACGTCTTGTGGCTTCTTGGTGATAGGTTTATCAGGGAATATTCTAATCCAAATTTGTCCCTCACGTTTCATGTAACGAGTAACAGCTTGACGAGCAGCTTCAATTTGACGAGCTGTGATCAATGCGTCCTCCATTGATTTTATTCCAAAAGTTCCGAATGCAAGTTCGTGTCCGCGATGTGCGATACCTTTTATCTTGCTCTTCTGAGGTCTTCTGAATCTTGTTCTTTTAGGTTGTAACATCGTTTATAGATTTTTATTTACTCTTACTTATTGCTACTATTACGTTTATTACGACGTGGAGCTCCTCCGTTTTGCTTTGGTGCTGATTGTTTTTTAGCAGCACTTGCAATTGAGGTTGGTACTAACTCAGGTTTACCATAGATCTCACCTTTGCAGATCCATACTTTAATACCGATACGTCCATAAGTTGTATGTGCTTCAACTAATGAATAATCGATATCTGCACGGAGTGTATGCAATGGAATACGACCTTCTTTGTATGTTTCTTGGCGAGCCATTTCAGCGCCACCAACACGGCCTGATGCAATAACTTTGATACCTTCTGCTCCGATACGCATAGTTCCTGACACAGCTGATTTGATAGCACGACGGAATGATACGCGGCCTTCAATTTGTTTAGCGATTGTGCTAGCTACTATATAAGCATCGAGTTCAGGTCTCTTAATCTCACTGATATTAATTTGAACTTCTTTTCCAGTGAGTTTCTTTAATTCTTCTTTTAATTTATCTACTTCTTGACCACCTCTACCTATAATCATACCTGGACGGGCTGTGAAGATAGTTACGGTCACGAGTTTAAGTGAACGTTCGATAGCAATTTTTGAGATACCTGCCTTACCGAGACGTGCGTTCAAATATTTACGGATTTGATCGTCTTCAACAAGTTTCTTTGAAAAATCTCTACCGCCATACCAATTGGAATCCCAACCTTTGATGATTCCTAATCTAAGACCTATTGGATTTGTTTTTTGTCCCATTGTAAACTCTAATTAATTTTTATTCTTCTACTTTTGCCTCGACATTAGCTTCAGCAATTCTACTATCGACAACTATAGTGATATGGTTAGAACGTTTGCGGATGCGGTGTGCACGACCTTGTGGAGCCGGTTGAATACGTTTTAAAGTACGACCTTCATCTACAAATACTTCTTTTACATACAAGTTAGCGTCTTCGATACGTTTTCCTTCATTTTTAGCTTCCCAGTTTGCTATTGCTGAACGAAGTAATTTATACATCGGTTTTGCAGCAGCTTTAGGTGAGTACATTAAGGCATGCAGTGCAAGTTCCACTTTCATTCCTCTTACCATGTCAGCAACTAAACGCATCTTACGAGGCGATGTAGGCACGTCATTCAACTTTGCCATAGCAACGTGTTTACGTGCTTCTTTTATAGCTTCTGCTCTATTATGTTTTCTTGCTCCCATACTTATTCTTTATTTATCATTTTTTATTTCCGGCATGGCCTCTGAATATACGTGTTGGAGCAAATTCTCCTAACTTATGACCTACCATGTTTTCTGTTACGTAAACAGGGATGAATTTATTACCGTTGTGTACAGCTATAGTTTGACCAACGAAATCTGGTGAAATCATTGAAGCTCTCGACCAGGTCTTAATGACGGTCTTCTTACCTGTTTCAACATTATCCAAAACTCTTTTTTCGAGTTTATAGTGGATATATGGTCCTTTTTTAAGTGAGCGACTCATTTTGTTAATTTTTTACCTGGTTAATTATTTCTTTCTTCTTTCAATGATGTATCTGTTTGAAGCATTCTTCAATGCACGTGTCTTATAACCCTTAGCTGGTAAACCTTTACGGCTACGTGGGAGACCACCTGATGCACGACCTTCACCACCACCCATTGGGTGATCAACTGGGTTCATAACAACACCACGAACGCGTGGGCGACGACCTAACCAGCGGCTACGACCTGCTTTACCTGATTTTTCAAGGTTATGGTCACCATTTGATACTGTACCGATAGTAGCTTTACATGCTTGAAGGATGAGGCGTGTTTCGCCTGAAGGCATCTTCAAAATTGCATATTTACCATCACGTGACATCAATTGTGCATATGCACCAGCACTACGTGCCATCTTAGCACCTTGACCAGGACGTAACTCAATGTTGTGGATGATTGTACCGAATGGAACATCACTTAAGAACATTGCATTACCTACGTTTGGTGTAGCTTCTTTACCAGACATGATTGTTTGTCCAACTTTTAAGCCTTGAGGAGCGATGATATAACGTTTCTCACCATCGGCGTAAAATACGAGGGCAATACGTGCTGTACGGTTTGGATCGTATTCAATAGTCTTTACAACTGCTGGGATACCGTCTTTATCACGTTTGAAGTCAATTATTCTATATTTTTGTTTGTGTCCACCACCAATATTGCGGACTGTCATTTTACCTACGTGGTTACGTCCACCGGTGCTTTTTTTAGTAGCAAGCAATGACTTCTCTGGCTTGCTTGTTGTGATTTCGTCAAAAGCGCTAATAATTTTGAAGCGCTGACCCGGTGTCGTTGGTTTATATTTCTTTAAAGCCATCTTTAAATATTGCTAAAAAAGTCAATAGTTTCACCTTTTGCTAATGTCACGATTGCTTTCTTGAAAGCATCTCTTCTGCCGCTGATAACGCCAGTCTTTGTATAACGTGACTTAAGCTTTCCTTCATAATTAATAGTGTTGACTGATTCCACTTGTACACCGTAAAGGTCTTGGACAGCCTGTTTGATTTGCAGTTTATTTGCACGTTTGTCAACAATAAATGCATAGCGATTAAGTTTTTCAGTAATCGCAGTCATCTTCTCTGTTATTACAGGTTTCTTAATGATAATCATCGTTTCTAATTTTTAAGGTTAATTATCCAAGAATTTCTTCAATTTGTGGTAATGAACTTTCCAAGATGAAAATTTTCTTGGCATTGAGAATATCATAAGTGTTGAGGTTACGAGCAAGTGTGACTTGTGTGCGTTGAATGTTTCTTGCTGACATTACTACATTAGTATCTGTAGCTGGGAATACAAACAAGTTCTTGCCACCATTCACTTTAAGGTTATTCAAAACTTCAACCATCTTCTTAGTTTTGATGCTATCAAAGGTGAAGTCTTCTAATATAGCAATTTCTGCATCTCTCATTTTGTATGTCAAAGCTGATTTACGTGCAAGAAGTCTAACTTTCTTGTTCAACTTGAAGCCGTAATCACGTGGTTGTGGACCGAATACTCTACCACCGCCTCTTAATACTGGTGAGTTGATATCACCACGACGTGCACCACCTGTTCCTTTTTGACGGATCAACTTACGTGTACTACCAGCAATCTCGCTACGAGTTTTTGCTTTGTGTGTACCTTGACGTTGATTTGCTCTGATCAAATTTACATCTAAATAAATGCAATGATCGTTTGGCTCAATTCCGAAAATATTTTCGTTCAACTGAACTTTGCGTCCTGTTGATTCACCGGTTACTCTTAAAACTTCTAACTCCATCTTTCTATTTTTAAATATCCGTTTTTAGATCCCGGTACTGAACCTTTCACAACTAACAAATTCTTCTCGGGAACGATTTTCATGATTTGAAGGTTAATAGCCTTCACTGTACGGTTACCCAT